>JBATIW010000592.1:0-5571 GCA_049668005.1 Maribacter sp. | reverse complement strand
GTTTTATGAAGTGTCTTTTGATTTAATGCCTGACGATCAGATTATACCAAAAGGACAACAAATTGGGTTAATGATTTTTTCGAGTGATCAAGAATTCACATTATGGCCAAAACCTGGCACTGAATTTACGATTGACTTAGATGGAACAACCTTGTCACTTCCTATTGTGGGTGGCACAAATGCAATCAGCACAGCGTTAAAAAATAAATAAGGTGAAGTATGAAAGTGGACCCTGGTCCACTTTCATTTTTTTACTTTTGCAAATACGCCAAGACGTTCTTTTCAATACGTTCTTGAATATTTGAGATATCTGCTTTTACAAATGTTTCTACCGTAATATTCTCATACAACTCAATATAACGGTCCGAAACAGTTTCAATGTATTCATCGGTCATTTCGGGTAAAATCTGGCCTTCCAGTCCTTGGAAACCATTACTAATTAGCCATTGGCGTACAAACTCCTTAGAAAGTTGCTTTTGTGCCTCTCCCCTATCTTGGCGTTCTTGATACCCGTCAGCATAAAAATATCGTGAAGAATCTGGAGTATGTATTTCATCGATCAACACAATTTCACCTGTTTTGGTCTTTCCAAATTCATATTTAGTATCCACTAATATCAATCCTCGTGCCGCTGCTATTTCCGAACCCCGTTGAAATAATGCTTTGGTATATTTTTCAAGTACCAAATAATCTTCTTCGGAAACGATTCCCCTTTTGATAATATCCTCACCTGAGATATCCTCATCATGATCTCCCATTTCCGCTTTAGTTGCAGGTGTAACAATAGGCTCTGGAAATTTATCATTCTCATTCATGCCCTCTGGCATAGGAACACCGCAGATCATTCTTTTACCCGCCTTGTATTCACGAGCTGCATGTCCTGATAGGTATCCACGTATGACCATTTCAACTTTAAATGGCTCACAGGCATAACCCACAGCAACGTTAGGATCTGGAGTGGCCAATAACCAATTAGGGACAATATCTTTAGTGTCGTCCATCATTTTAGTAGCTATCTGATTCAAGATCTGACCTTTATACGGAATACCTTTGGGCATCACCACATCAAAAGCAGAAAGCCTATCAGTAGCGATCATGACCAAAATATCGTCTTGTAGCCAATAGACTTCCCTTACCTTACCTTTATATACACTTTGCTGACCTGGAAAATTAAAATCTGTATTTGTAATCGTTTTACCCATCTGGCAGTCCTAATTTTGATGTTCTATACTCCTATATGCATCAATCACTTTCTTGACCAATTTATGTCTAATGACATCCTTGTCATCCAAATAGATCATTTCGATTCCATCGACATTGCCAAGAATCAATAAAGCCTCTTTTAATCCGGAAATCACCCTTCTAGGTAGATCAATCTGTCCTGGGTCACCAGTAATTAAAAACTTGGCATTTTTACCCATACGGGTCAAGAACATCTTCATCTGGGCATGGGTAGTATTTTGGGCTTCATCCAATATAACAAAGGCATTGTCCAGGGTCCTACCCCGCATAAATGCCATTGGCGCAATTTGAATGGTCCCATTTTCTATAAAATGCACCAATTTTTCAGCGGGTATCATATCCCTTAGCGCATCATACAAAGGTTGCATATAGGGGTCAAGTTTTTCCTGAAGGTCACCTGGTAAAAAACCAAGATTTTCCCCTGCTTCAACCGCGGGTCTTGTTAAAATAATACGTTTTACCTGCTTTTCTTTAAGTGCCTTTACAGCCAAGGCCACCCCTGTATACGTTTTACCTGTACCTGCTGGGCCTATGGCAAAGACCATGTCATTTTTATAGGAGGCATCAACCAATCTACGCTGGTTTACGGTCTGGGCTTTTATCAATCTACCACTTATACCATGAACCAAGACTTCCCCACTGTTTTCAGGGGATGCATAGTCTTCTTTTCCGTTGCTAGTCAACACCCTTTCAATACTATTTTCATCGAGTTTGTTGTACTTGGTGAAATGCTGGGTAAGCATATCGAATCGCTTATCAAATTCCTCTAAAAGTTCTTCGTCTCCATATACTTTGATTTTATTTCCACGCGCTACGATTTTCAGCTTTGGGAAATATTTTTTTAGGATATCTATGTTTTCGTTTCCTTGTCCAAAAAATTCCCTTGGACTAATTTCGATAAGTTCTAGAATAAGTTCGTTCAAATAATAGAGTGTTAAATTAATGCCAGGAATAATTATTTCGCTAGGCTGATTTTTTGTTTAATTTTGTAATAGAACTTAATTTGAGTCTTTAAATTTGCTGTAAAATTGTCTTATTGCCCTCTATTATTGTCTATTTCTCTCAACTTAGCTACCGCTATGCTGCTCAAAAAAGACAATAATAGCGTACAAAATACCGATTTTTCGCTTTAATACAAAGACGCAATTTAAGTTCAACAAACTTAAGTAAAATTTCAGTTTGACGAACCAAAAACATATCAACATTGCTGCATGGCAATTATTACATTAACTACCGATTTTGGACTTAAAGACCATTTTGTAGGTGCTTTAAAGGGTGCTGTTTACAAAGAGCTTGCCGACGCCAGAATTGTTGATATTTCGCACAACATAAGTCCGTTCAATATTCACGAATGCGCTTACATTCTCAAAAATTCCTATAAAAGTTTTCCCGAAGGCAGTATCCATATTGTTGGGGTCGATTCTGAGGTAACCCCTGTAAACCAGCATATTGTTGTGTTGGTAGATGGGCATTATTTCATTACCGCAAACAATGGCGTGATCGGGTTGATTATATCCGAAATCAAACCCGAAAAGGTTATTGAAATAAACCTTCCCAATGCGATTAACGGTTCTTTTCCGGTAATGGATGTTTTTGTGAAAGTTGCCTGCCATATCGTAAGGGGCGGAACACTGGAAGTTGTTGGTAAGTCTTTTGACGCTTTAAAAGACTTAAGGGATTTTTCACCTAGGATTACCGATGATGGTAAAAAAATAGTCGGAAGTGTACTCTATATTGATAATTACGGAAATGTGGTAACCAATATACAGAAAAGCCTCTTCGAGGCTTACCGGAAAGGTAGGTCATTCGAATTGCATGCAAGAACCAGTTTAATCACCAAGATACTTGACAATTATAGCGATATTGTCAATTACGATTTGGATAGGAATAAAAGAAAAGGTGCAGGGGATTTATTGGCACTTTTCAACTCTTCAGGCTATATAGAACTTGCCATTTACAAAAGTAATTTAAAGACGGTCGGCGGTGCCTCTACCCTTTTGGGGCTTGATTATCGGGATACTGTGACCATTAACTTCGTTTAGATGTTGATTCGAATCGTAAAATTGACTTTCAAATTAGGGAACATCGTTAAATTTGAAAAGATATTCAAAGAAACCAAACCCCATATCCTGGATTTTGAAGGATGTATTTCATTGGAGTTATTTCAGGACAAGACCAATCCCAATATCTTTTTCACCTACAGTCAATGGACTAGCGAAGCGCATCTGAACAAATACCGAAATTCTGATTTCTTCAATAGTGTCTGGAGTAAAACCAAGGTATTATTCCATGCCAAGCCAGAAGCTTGGAGTGTGCAAAAAAAACACTTTGGAGATTGATTATAGCCACAGGTTCCTTTCCGTAAAGGATTTAAAAGAAGAATTGAAAAGTGTACTTATAAACATTAGGCAAATGAAAAAAGCCAAGGCAGTTTAAACAAAGTGTGTATTGATTGCTGTTGAATTCAAATAAAAATTAGTCTTTGTAGGCAATTCAAAGGTTTAATAGGTTCAAAACCCTTATTTATTTTAACTATTTTTCAGAGCCACCAAATGGTAATGGGTGTTGATAAGTTTGTTTCCTTAAAAAGGACAATTAAAATATCTTTGTTTGATTGTGGAATATTAGGTTTCAGTCTAATTCAAGTACATAAACCATCAATAAACCAAACGAGCAAAAAGTAATTCAGAAAAAAAGAATATCGAATGAAATTTATAGTATCCAGTACTTATTTACTAAAACAATTACAAGTTTTGGGCGGAGTAATCAACAATAGCAATACGTTGCCAATCCTTGACAATTTCCTTTTTGATCTAAAACAAAATAAATTAATCGTTTCGGCTTCTGACTTGGAAACAACGATGAGTTCAGTACTCGAGGTTGATTCAGACAATGAAGGTACCATTGCAGTACCTGCCAAACTGTTGTTAGAGACTTTAAAAACATTTCCAGAACAACCTTTGACATTTGTTGTTGAAGACAACAATACCGTTGAAATCAGTTCTGACCATGGTAAATATGCTTTGGCTTATGCCGATGGGGCTGAATTTCCCAAGGCTGTTGAATTGGCTAATCCAAGTGCTACCAGCATTCTTGGTGATATCCTTGCTACTGCGATAAACAAGACCATCTTTGCTGCGGGTAATGATGATTTAAGACCTGTAATGAGCGGTGTTTTCTTTCAGTTCTCTCCTGAAAATTTGACTTTTGTGGCTACTGATGCCCATAAGCTCGTGAAATATCAAAGAGCGGATGTATCGGCCTCTCAAGTGGCTGAATTCATAATGCCCAAAAAACCTTTGAATTTGTTAAAAGGTATTTTGGCTGGAAGTGAATCTGAAGTGACCATCGAATATAATGATAGTAATGCCAAGTTCAGTTTTGAGAATACGGAGTTGATTTGCAGACTTATTGATGGTAAATACCCTAATTACGAAGCGGTAATCCCAAAAGAAAACCCCAATAAGCTTTCAATCTCTAGAAACCAATTTTTAAGTTCTGTACGGCGTGTTTCTATCTTTTCGAATAAAACAACGCATCAAATTCGATTGAAAATTGCAGGGGCTGAATTGAATATTTCAGCCGAGGATATTGATTACAGCAATAAGGCGGAGGAGCGTTTGACCTGTTCATACCAAGGTGATGACATGCAGATTGGTTTTAATTCAAGATTTTTGACTGAAATGTTGAACAACTTGAACTCGGATGAAGTTTCGCTTGAAATGAGCCTACCCAACAGAGCGGGGATCCTTACTCCTATTGATGGCTTGGATGAAGGTGAAAACGTTACCATGCTGGTAATGCCTGTAATGTTGAATAGCTAGCATTAAACCGATCTACATATATAAAGGCCCCCCAATGGGTGGCCTTTATCATATCCTTAATACTCGTTTTATGATATAAAGCGTATGGTGCCAAAATAACTTGGGGACTCCCCATTACTTGCCCGTACTGCGTTCACAATTGGCATGACCAGTGAAACCATTCCAGCGAATATCAAAAGTAATATTCCGAATCCCAATAATAGTATGGCGGGTATCCCAATTACTATGTACAAAAGTAAACTAAGCTGTAAATTGATGATGGATTTACCATGTTCGTTCATCCCTATAACGGCATCCCTATTGGTTAGCCAAAGAATTAAGGGAACGATAAGGCCACCAAAGCCTGTGACGTAATCCAAATATTGGGTAAGGTGGGTTATGACCAACAGTTGCCGATCTTCCCGCATTGCGATGTGTTGATTAACTATTTCCATTTTTTGATTGATTTATGATGAATAACTATAAATATGACGCAAAAACAAAATTTATGTTACACAAAAAAGAG
>JBATIW010000591.1:0-1799 GCA_049668005.1 Maribacter sp. | reverse complement strand
CAATATAACTTTAACCTAGCTTTTAGCGGAACGCTATAAGTAAGTCCACGCTCTATACATTCTTGGATTGAATATCTTGGTGGATCTATAAAATAATCTAGAAATTCCAACACAAACTGGTTACGTGTGTCTGTAATTGGAAAGTTCTCCATGAAGGTGTTATACAATCCTTCAGTGCCCCTTTGATCAGATTTAGTTTCAAGTTGAAAAAAATCTTGAAATGACTTAATCTGAATGTCCAAGAAATCCGGATATTCCGGTGTGTTCTTAGCGGATGCAAAATTTATTCTCTCAATCTGATTTGTGAACATCTATGGACGAAATTTTGATCGTGAATACTAATAGGTTGTATATAACTTCATATACCTTATGCATAAAAAGGCTTAGGTCTAACCGCAAAAAACGGTAAGACCTAAACCCAAAGTGTTATGGTAGTTGCTACTATTTAAGTTCAACTTCTGCTCCTGCTTCTTCTAATGATTTTTTAATACCCTCAGCTTCGTCTTTAGAAACACCTTCCTTAACGGCCTTTGGTGCGCTATCAACGATATCCTTCGCATCTTTCAATCCTAAACCAGTTAATTCCTTAACTAATTTAACTACTGCTAATTTAGATCCACCGGCGGCGGTCAATACTACATCGAATTCTGTTTGCTCCTCAACGGCCTCACCACCTTCAGCGGCACCACCAGCGGCAACAGCTACTGCAGCAGCTGCAGGCTCGATACCATATTCATCTTTTAATATATCAGCCAACTCATTTACCTCTTTTACGGTCAAGTTAACCAACTGTTCTGCGAAATCTTTTAAATCTGCCATTTTTCTATCGTTTAATAAATTTTTAAAATATAATTGTTTAAGTGCGTACTACTACTTTTCTGATAATGTTTTTAAGATACCTGCAAGTTTACCTCCTCCAGATTTAAGACCAGAAATAACATTCTTGGCGGGTGATTGCAACAAGCCAATAATTTCCCCGATCATCTCCTCTTTGGACTTAATACTTACCAAAGTATCTAATTTGTCATCACCAACAAATACGGCTTCCTCAACGAAAGCACCCTTCAACAAAGGCCTATCAGACTTTTTTCTAAATGTTTTGATAAGTTTTGCCGGACCGTTTCCTGCTTCGGCAAACATCAAGGATGTATTGCCTTTTAAAACTTCTGGAAGTTCCCCGAAATCTTTTTCAGAGGCTTCCATCGCTTTTGCAAGAAGTGTATTCTTAACTACTGAAAGTTTAACATTGGCCTTGAAACACGCTCTTCTTAAGTTCGAAGTCGTGGTCGCATCCAATCCTGAAATATCAGCTAAATAAATAGTTGAATTTTCAGTTAACTGAGCAGTTAAATCTTCTATAACGTTTAATTTTTCTTCTCTTGTCATAATTAAAATTTTGAACTACCAGTTAATTAAACTGTTTTTGGATCAAGTTGAACACTAGGGCTCATGGTACTTGACATGAAAATACTTTTCATGTAAACTCCTTTGGATGAAGAAGGTTTCAATTTATTCAAAGTTTCCAACAACTCTTTCGCATTACCAGCAATTTTATCGGCTGAAAAAGAAGCTTTTCCAATCGCCGCATGCACAATACCCGTTTTATCTACTTTGAAATCAATTTTACCTGCCTTTACTTCAGTTACTGCCTTAGCAACATCCATTGTGACCGTTCCTGTTTTTGGATTGGGCATTAATCCCCTTGGTCCTAAAACACGTCCTAAAGGTCCTAATTTACCCATAACGCTTGGCATTGTGATAATTACATCAACATCTGTCCAACCTCCTTTTATTTTATC
>JBATIW010000590.1:0-9976 GCA_049668005.1 Maribacter sp. | reverse complement strand
GACCATGCCCGGGCGAGTTCTCGTTTAAGGATCATGACCTCATCTTCCCAAGTTAAGGGAACCACATGCACATTTTGTAAATACCAGGTATAATTCTCCTTGCCAATGCCTGAAGGGCCTGTTTTTGAAATGGCTTTTTGTTGTAACCAGTCCACAAAATTATTGGTCGATATAATAGCTGACTGTACTGCATTTGTCAACTTTTTGTCACGCTGTATATCAGGCCATTCTAATAATTGACTAAGGTTTTTGCTTTGGAATTCAATATCGCGTATACCAGCTATCCAAAGTTCTTTGGCATTACCCGTAAGGTTTTGTTTGGCCTGCTCATTCAAAGGTGGAATAACATTTAGATCACGCAACAATCTGGCTTTTTCGGTCTTGTTCAATGGAAATGCATACGTCCATATCTCGGTTGTCCCATGGTGTGTAGGCCCTTCATGGGCGGGTACATCGCTACGTGACATCCAGAGTGATTTGTAATAGGCTGGATCTCGTGCCCAAGGCCTTAAAACGCGATGGTTAAAGTCATAGCCATTCATTTCTGCATTAATAATGTTCCAATCTACCTGCTGTGCTACGGGCCAATCCGAAACCTCCATGGCAAGTAACTTCGTTTGTAGTTTTTGAAACTCGGGCCAACGTTTTTGGAAAGTTTCAGCGGTATAATCAGGAGCTCCTTCTCGAAGCGGTGGTTTTTCAAAAGTTCTCCATTCCTTGAACAAAGTAACTAAGGCTTCATTATTTGCGGAATTCTGGGATTGTGCCTGTACTTTTTCAGTATGAACAATGAGTATAGCGAGAATCAAAAAAGGAAATTGAATTAGGGATACTATTTTTTTCATAACGTTTGATTCATTTTTTATTATATGGGTTAGGTGTAAAGCTGCAACCTTTACTGTCAAATATAGCGAATTAAGGGATTGCCAAAAATTGGAAATATTTTCTATATCTTACATTGGTAATAACCACATCAAATAAAACAATAGCAATGAGACTAATTGTAAATATAGGCCGTAGTATATGTATTATTTTTCTCTTAAGCGCGATAAACCAGCTCCAGGCGCAAAGTGCGGATCTCATAATGGTGACGAGTACCATCGAAGAATCCATTGATGAAATATTCAAGGATTTCGACGCAATTGCTAAACCAGGAGCAGCTGTAGCTGTAATGCAACATGGGGAAATAGTTTTTAAAAAGGGCTATGGCAGTGCCAATTTGGAATATGATATTCCGGTAACACCATCTACCATTTTTCACGTAGCGTCGGTTTCAAAACAGTTTACGGTATATTCAATTTTACTTTTGGCAGATCAGGGAAAACTGGCTCTGGATGATGATATAAGAAAATACATTCCAGAAGTACCTGATTTTGGCAAACTAATAACACTTCGACACTTAGCTACCCATACCAGCGGTATGCGGGATCAATGGGAACTGCTTGGTCTGGCTGGTTGGCGTTCTGATGATGTGATTACCAAAGAGCATATCCTCAAATTGGTCGCCAAACAAAAAGCTTTGAATTTTGCGCCTGGAGAGGAATATAGTTATTGCAATACAGGTTTTACATTACTGGCTGAAGTTGTGGCTAGGGTTTCGGGCAAATCATTTCACCAATTCACAAAAGACAATATTTTCGAACCCTTACAAATGACCAAATCCCAATTTTACGATGACCATGAACGGATTGTAAGGAATAGGGCTTACTCTTACGAACCCACCGATGCAGGATATAAGAAAAGTGTACTCAGTTTTGCTAATGTAGGGGCTACGAGTCTATTTACCACGGTCGAGGATTTAAGCTTATGGGGCCATCATTTGAACAGGCCAACAGAGCAAATAAAGCCTATTGTGAAACAAATGAACACTTTGGCGGTCTTGAATAATGGCAAAACTTTCAGTGGGGCATATGGACAATTCGTAACGCCCCACAAAGGACTGAAACAGATTCAACATGGTGGCGCCGATGCTGGTTACCGTTCCTATTTGGGTAGATTTCCAGATCAGGATATAGCGGTTTCTGTTTTTAGTAATTTTGCCAATTCAAACCCTGCAGGTTTATCTTTGCAGGTGGCCGATTTATTTTTGGCTTCGGAAATTGAAGTGCCCAAAACGGGGGAAAAAGTAAAGCACCCTAAGACCATCACATTGAATTCCAAAGAACTGGCAGCTTTTGAAAATTATTTTTGGAATGAGCCATCCACACTTTCAAGAAGGATTTATGTCACGAACGATACTTTACGATATAATAGGGGTGGGACCAATGAAACCCAACTGGTAGCGATTGCCAAGAACAAGTTCATGATGTTGAATGTTCCCGGATTGGTAACCGTTGAATTTAAAACCGAAGCCGGAAAGGATAAAATGATCGTACGTCAAGAAAACCAACCGGATTTTATCGCTGAGGCCTATGATTATGCGGACCCAAGCACAGTCGATTTGAAGCAGTACCAAGGTTCATTTTATAGTGAGGAATTGGATACCAGATATGTATTCACAGTTACCGACAATATTTTGGTGGCCAAACATCGCAGAAAAAGCGATATTTCCAATCAGATGATCAAGGCCGATTATTTCAATAATCCCGCAGGTATTCAATTGCGATTTGTACGTGACAATTCCAATGAGATCACAGGAATATATGCTACTACAGGGCGTATGCGGAACTTATGGTTTCAAAAGGAATAAACGCTTAAAGCCTAAACCATGGATAAACTTGGAAATCTCCTAAGAACGAATCGCCTTGCAAAAATCAGCGAGTTGCTAATGGTTTTTCTCGTGGCTTTCGTCATCATCAAGTTATTTCTACGGACAGAAGGCGAACATCTGCTCTATAACCAAGCCGTGATATGGGTGGCTAATATTGCCATGTTATTACTGGTGTGGTTGGGCTTTAAGTTGCGGGGTGAAAGTTGGCAGGATTTCGGATTGGGTTTTAAGAAAATCAGCTTCAAAGCTGCCCTTCGGGTCTTTCTATTATCGCTTTTGGTTTTTGTTTTGGCGCTTGCTGGCTTTGTCATCGGTTCCATTATAATGGCAAATATTACCGGCATTCCCGAAGGAGCGGATATGGCCAATTATGACTATTTGAAGGACAATATCGGGATGCTGATACTTTCACTTATTGGGGTCTATATTGTTTCTTCATTTGGGGAAGAGGTCATTTATAGGGCTTTTTTGATCAATCGTATTTCAGAATTAGGCTTGGATTCCAAAAGGGCAAGAATTGTTGCCGTTGTAATAAGCGCCATTATCTTTGGCCTGGTACATTATAGCTGGGGCCCCATGGGAGTGGTGCAAACAGGGTTTATGGGACTGGTCTTGGGCATATGCTATCTTAAATTGAAAAAGAGGCTATGGATATTGGTGATGGCCCATGCCTATATGGATACCTTGCTCTTGGTACAGCTATATTTTACAAGTACTTGAATAGCCTTAAATAAAAAATTATGACCAGCGAAGCAAAAACTGTGAATGAGTACCTAACGCAGGTACCTGAAAAAAGAGTTGAGGCATTACAAAAAATCAGGAAGCTCTGCTTGCAACACCTCCCGAATCATGAGGAAGACATGGTCTACAAAATGCCTTCTTATAGGCGTAACAATCAGGTGGAGGTGGCCTTTGCTAGCCAAAAGCAGCATATTTGTGTATATTTTTTAATTCACGAGGTTATGCTGAACAATAAGGAGCGCTTGGCCGGTTTAAATCACGGCAAGGGTTGTATACGCTATGCGAATCCAGATAAAATTGAATACGATTTGCTAATCGACTTTTTAAAATTGACCGCCTCTTCAGAAACACGAATTTGTTGACCAAACCAATGTTCTTTTAAAGTGCTTTCGTCATTTTTCCGATGTTGATTTTTTCGCCTTTATGAAAACTGATTTCCCTTATCTCAGCCATATCATTCCATAAATAGTGGTGACCCTTGAGGCGACGGGTATTTTTCATGCGACGTTTCAAGGCCCTGATTTCGGTTTGGGTCGCTTTTCTTCTTTTACCTAGGGTGCCGTACAATCTATAGGCGGGATAGGCATCAAAACGTCCTTTTAACAACGATTTCAACCAAAAGAATTTACCACTGTTAACTGCCAAGATGCAAATGTTATTATTGTCCGCTGCATGTTTCGGTAAGGTGGATATGAATTTTTCGAAATAGAACCCCGTCTGATCGCTATTCAGAAATAAAGAACCAACAGGGGTAACGGTAGGCGTATTTTTATCATCTACCGATGCTATTGAGACATGCAGACTAGAACCAAAACTTTGGCTGAAATGCTTCCTGATGGCAGTCCAATTTTCAATTTGATCCATGGTTGATGGATTATGATACCTTTAATACTATCCGATACCGTGCCTTGCCTTTTTCCAAATGGTCCATAGCCTCATTGACCTCTATCAAAGGAAACTCCTCTACCATGGGATAAATATCGTGTCGGACACAGAATTCCAACATGGTGCGGGTCAAGGCCGGACTTCCCAACGGACTTCCACCAACTGTTTTTTCGCCCATAATGAGCGAGAAGGCAGGTATGGCCATAGGTTCCAATACTGCACCTACCGTATGCAATCTGCCCTGGGGTGCTAGTGTGGTCAAATACGAATTCCAGTCTAAAGTTACGTTGGTGGTGTTCAGGATAAAATCTAAACTACTGGCTATGCTTTCCAGTTCTTTCGGATCTCTTGAATTTATGACCTTGGTTGCGCCCATAGCGAGTATCTGTTCTTTTTTATCTGGGTTTGAACTGAAGGCTATGACTTCACAGCCCCATTTATTCAGGAATTTCAAGGCCATATGACCCAAGCCCCCAATTCCGATGACACCTACTCGGTCCGTAGCTTGTACGCCGGCTAAGATAATGGGATTGAAAACCGTAATACCACCACATAGTAAAGGTCCGGCTTTCTTAAGGTCAATGCCTTTTGGCAACGGAATGGCCCATGACCAATGTCCCCTAACTTGATCGGCAAAACCCCCATGGCGCCCAACGATAGTGCCTTCCACGGTATTGCACAAATGATGACTGCCATTCATACACTGATCACAATGCATACAGGAAGCGGAATTCCAACCCAAACCCACTAAATTACCAGGTTCCAGATTCTTTACTTCACTACCTATCGCTATAACTTCCCCGACAATCTCATGACCAGGAACAAAGGGATATTGCGTCATGCCCCATTCATTGTCGAGCATACTCAAGTCGGAGTGGCAAATGCCACAATAATGGACTTTGATATCTACTTCTTCACTCCCCAATTCAGGAAGTTCGTAGGTGAAAGGGTTTAATTTTCCCCCAGCTTCCTGGGCTGCATATGCTTGTATCTTTTTCATGCTTTGTTTTTTTTTGAATATCCTCAAATATAACCAAATAAGGGAAGTAAATCAGCTACATGATAGTAAGAAACTGTAAAAAAGTGTTCGTTGGCAACCACCAAAAAAGCGGCATGGGAAGTAACCCATACCGCTTTTCTTTATCTTTAAAAAAAGGCTTGTAGCAATCTTAAACAAATTTACTCTGAACTGATCGAGGTTCCACCCATAGCCACCCAGTCCGTACGGTCATAATAAAGGAAGACACGATTGACCTTTTTGTCCTCATTAAAGCCATATACAATATGCTGCCTTACGCTTATCGTATCTTTTTCATACATCGCATGAATGTCACCATAATAGAGTACCACGGTACCTTCAACCTTATAATAATTGGTGGGTCTATTCACTTGTAATGGCATCAAGTTCCTATTGGTAAAACTCATTTTCTTTAACCCGGACATTTCCTTATAGTTGTTCCAAAAAGCCAAAAGGCTGTCTTTGCTTTTGATGACCGATCGGGTTTCCGCAGTTCCATTGGGCCATAACCATTGCACATCATCGGTATAATTGGTCAGCATAGCTTCAAATTCCAGATTTTCAAACTGGTCCAATGAACCAGCCACAATGTCTCCGTATTCGTCAGAAGCAGCGACGATTGCTGGCTCCTCTGCCGCTTCCATTGGGGATTCTTTCTTTTGCATGTCTCCACAGGCCACCAAAACGAGGACAACCGATAGGCATGCAGTTTTTAGCATAACTTTTAAGATAGATTTTTTCATGTTCTTAGGATTTTAGTTGTTTTTAATCAGTGTATTATACCTCAAAAGATACTGAATTTTAACATATATCGCAAATCTGGATTGCCATAGGATGAACATGCCAACTCCTGGAATAACAGTTAGGTTCTACTTATAAATTACCAGGGGTCAATTCTTGCCTTGCTACAATTTGCGCACCCAAATATTACGGAATTGGGTCTTGTTTCCATGGTCTTGCAGCGATATCACATCATCGCCATGGGCTTCGGGGTAGTTATGTAGACCAATATAATACGTCTGGCCATTGATAGTGCTATTATTCTGTATCAAAACCCCATTGTGCAAGACGGTGATTCTTCCAGGGGAATCCAATCGCCCATCGCCTTTAAAACGGGGAGCCGTGTAAACGACGTCATAGGTATTCCACGCTAACGGTCCGCGCATGGCATTGACCAAAGGCGCATGGTCTTTGTAAACACTACCTGCTTGGCCGTTGCTATAGGTACGGCTGTTATAGGAATCCAAAATCTGAAGTTCGTAGCGGTCTTGGAAAAACACACCACTGTTGCCCCTACCTTGACCCACACTTTGTACCTCATCTGGTGCGCTGAACTCAATATGTAATTGACAATCCCCAAATTTCATTTTGGTCTGAATGTAGCCTGAGCCCGGAACCACTTCCATATGATCCTTATTCACAATTTTCCAGGGAGCCGGCTTCGTACTGTCATTTTTGCTTACCCATTGGTCCAAATTAGAACCATCAAAAAGAATGATCGCATCTGATGGCGCATCGCCCAAAGTATTAGCTGGAGTAACAACAGTCACTTCGGGTTCCCAGATTTCCGTCATTTCAGGTTTCATGGGCATGGGTGAAACTTCGGGTGGTGTGCTGGGGTAATCTTGCGCTTGGATAGTTATAGTAAATGTTATAAGGCATAACCAGATTAAATTCGATTTCATATGATATAAAGATTTAAAGAAGTGTAGTATCAAATATATTATAAAAAACAAGATGCTGGCAACCTATCCAAAATAAGTCCATTAAGCCCTTCGCGCCATAAAAATCATATCATTATAAACCCTGCCATCAGGTTCATGGCAGGCTTGCTTTATAAAGTGTAACACTTCATAGCCGTTTTGAGTAAGGCACTCCCGTATATAGTGTTCTTGATGGTAGTGAATATAGATCAGGTCACCATCACTGAAAGAGGTGTTCTCAAAACCCGATTGGTCATCATCGCCCTCCATGGTACTTAAATAAAGCAGCCCTTTTGGGCTTAGTAATTTTGCGCAATCAGAAATGAGTTTTGCACATGCTGCTTTGTTCAAATAGGGGAGCACAAAGGCGCCTATTATGGCATCGAATTTATGTGCTAGCCTGTCAATAGCTCTACAGTCCAATTCCAAAAAATGGACATTGCTATTATGCTTTTTGGCCAAAGCCAGCATATTGGGGGCAAAATCACTTGCCGTGTAGTGTAAATCAGGACGTTTGTTCAACACATATTGGATCACATTACCAGGGCCACAACCCATTTCAAATACCTCGGCATTTGGAGGCAGTACAGCACAAAAAGCATCATAACTCGCATTGTATTGATCGAAACTGGAGGCTTTCTCCCAATATTTTTGGGCAACCTTGTTATAAGTAGCTTGGGTAATGGAATTCTTCTTCATGACCTTATTCCTATAATTTCTTCCCGATGATCACCTGCCCCCCTTGGTGAAGCGTCACACTTTGCACGGTACCTTTGGCGTCAAAATTAAAGACAAGTTCGGCAGCCACCACTTTGTAATAAAAGGTAGAATCCGATTTTGGAAAAACGGGAAATGCCATTTGTCCCGTAGCCTGAGCACTGAGTTGGGAGCCTTCTTTGGTCACGGTGAGGATAAAATTGGGTGCCAATTCGTATTGGCCTACATAACTTTGTAAAATTGCACCATCGACCACAATTTCCTTGACGAGACCTTCGGTAGCCACCCCCAATTTTTTCAAAGCTTCGATGCCACTTTGGTTGGCGGGGTTGAGTGCCACGGACTTCTTATAATTGGTAATGGCCTTATCGGTATCTCCCTGTTGCGCATAGGCTTCACCAAGACTGTCATAGGGGTTCGATGCTTCGGGGTAGGCCTCTACATTTAGCTGAAAAACGGCTATGGCCTTTTCGAGTTCATTTTGGGCCAAATATCCATAACCCAAACTATTGAGTTCGCTTGCCTCAAAATTGATTTTGTTGGACGCGTCTTTTTTCAATTGCCAATAGGTTTTGATGCCCTCTGTAATGCCTTGGTTGTCGATAATAGGTCTTAGTTTGGAGGCTATGGAGGGTTTCACCTCCACCAAGGGCCAGGACTGATCCAATAAATGGTAACCGATATTATCGATGCTGGCGTTGGAATTCGACAATACCACAACCCCTTTATCATCCCCTTTTACAAAGCCAATAAATGTACGATAGCCCCCTGTGCCGCCATTATGCCAAACGAATTCTCGACTGTTGTGCTTGGTGATATGCCATCCTAGTCCCACTTGGGGAACGGCCCCTGTTTTTCGGGTATTGGTATGTGAAAGTTGCATAGCGGGGTAAAGATCACTTTGTTTGGTGCCCATATTGGCCGAAACGTAGTTGAGCATATCCACTACCGTGGAACGTATACCCCCCGCACCTGCTAAAGTGGACAGGTCCCAGTTTTCGACCTGTATTGGACCGCTATGGCCCATGGCCAAGTTTTCTTTCATGTTTGGGGTGAGGGTAATGCCTGTATTTTCCATACCCAAGGGTCGGGCAATGGTTTTTAAAAGTAATTCTTCATAGCTCATTTGCTGATGGGCTGCAAGCACATGCCCCAAATGGCCTGCGGCGTAGTTGGAATATTCGTATTGGCTCCCAATATCGCGTGGTAGTTGGTAGCGCGATAGGAATTCGTATAGCTGCTCCTCGCTGTAATCGGCATATGGGTTGTTTGGGTTGGCTGGCCGCATATTATCAGGTAGACGAGGTAAGGATGAGGTATGGTTGCTCATGTGTACCAAGGTAATGGCTTCGCCATTGCGGGTTGGGGCAGTGACCCCCGATGGTAATAGGTCTTGCAAGGGTGTAGTTAATTGCAGTTCGCCTTTGGTGACGAGGTCTGCCAACAAAAGCCCAGTAAAGGTTTTTGAGATGGACCCGATTTCAAAAACGGAATGCTCATCTACGGGGTCCTTGGTTTTTAGCGATTTTACCCCATAGTTGTAGACATGGGTGCCTTGGGCATCGATGACGCCAATGGCAATACCTGCACTGCTACCATTGGTGACCCGGGTATGTACATTGGCTTTTACGCTTTCGGGAATGGCAGGGTTCTGTGCTTGGGTACATTGTACAAGTACCCCTAAAAGGAATACAAATACTAGGCTGTTTTTGAGCATGGCATCTGGTTTAAATGTCCTAAGAAAGATAGTGAATTGTTGTAAGAATCTTGACTCTATCTATTGGCCAATACCCACTTCATACATGATATTAAAGATCAATCGGTATTCGTCTTTATTGAGTACCCCGTCGGCATTGGCCATCTCATTGAGAAGTACAGATAGGGCTTGCTTTTTATCGCTGGTCATGCCTTTTAGGATCGATAAGCATTCTTTGGCTGTTATTTTGCGGGCCTCCTCCACCAGCATGCGATCAAACTTTAGGGTATCCATCAATTGGGTCATAAAGTCCATCTCCTCAGAGTCTACTTTGCCATCAATATATATTACCTCATCCACTGCCTTCACCAAGGCCAATTTTTCTGCTAAATTAAATTCCATAGTGTTGTTTTAAGACGACTACTAAGGTAGCTAAAAAGGGTATAAAGTTATAATGGTAATTGGATAAATCCTCGAATTGAACATTCGCTTGGACAGCATAAAAA
>JBATIW010000589.1:0-4653 GCA_049668005.1 Maribacter sp. | reverse complement strand
TCCTATAATTTCTTAAATTTGATATGCAAAAGACGCATAAAATTTGCATTAATTTGTGCCATTTTAAACCGGGTTTAGACTTCGGTTATCGGTTCAAGAATGAATTCGTAAAATATAGATAATTAACATATTGTGGCGATTAGTTTAGGTCAGCTACCCTGACAATAAAAGCCTCGCATTTGCAAGGCTTTTATTGTTTTTATAGCGTAGTGCTAATCCTTTAGATAGTTTTGTAATTCAGAAATTTTTGAAGGGGCATTGAAAAGTCCACCATAGAACGAGGTGACCGTTGCTGAGGATTCATCTTTAATGCCTCGCGATGAAACACATAAATGTTTCGCATCAATTATGACCGCAACGTCTTCGGTGCCTAGGATTTGCTTTAGATCTTCGGCAATTTGATTTGTTAATCGTTCCTGTACTTGTGGACGTGTCGCATAGTATTGTACGATTCTATTCAATTTTGACAAACCAATCACTTTACCGGAAGATATATAAGCCACATGGGCCTTCCCGATTATTGGCACAAAATGATGCTCACAATTAGAATAGAAAGTAATGTTTTTTTCGACCAGCATTTGGTTGTATTGATACTTGTTATCAAACAATGCTATTTTTGGTTTATTCGCAGGATTTAGGCCAGAGAAAATTTCATCAATGTACATTTTCGCAACACGTTCTGGTGTTCCTTTTAATGAATCATCGGTTAAATCCAATCCCATTACGTCCATTATTTCTTCAAACAATAAGGCTATACGCTGTTTTTTTTCCGAATCTGATTGTTTGAAAGCGTCAGGTTTCATGGGCGTTTCCAATCCAGTATACAAATGGTCATCCCCAATATCAATATTGGTAAATCCATTTAACTTGATTCGGTTTTTTTCTTTAATCAACAATTTATCCATATTCATTTTATTATCTTCTTTATGAATTCAACCTATATATCAAAATGAAATTATCGTTTTGATATTGAGTTGTGTATACAATGTTTTTTTAGGATACGTCATTGAATATGTGCGAAATTATATTGTGCTACATACTTCATTTTGTAATCCAAAAGTTTATTAAAAAATGATTTATTTTCTTTGAAGGTCCTATTATTTTTAAAACGAATAAATTGTCCATGGGCATGAATGCTAATACCATTTGTTCTATAAATTACCAATTGATAAAAAGGAATTATCCATGTAAAATTTTTCAATCCTCTATTAATTCTGACAAGAACGCCTAATGGGCGCAGTTCCAAATTGGCATAGTTTATATCTGCCGCTGTGTTTAGGTAATCTTTCATATTTTGGCTTACATCCCCTATGATCGTGCGTTTGGACCCAATGCCCTTCATTTTTACAGACCGAATGAAGCTATATGGTTTACCCACCAAATCATTGATGAGTATCCCCTGTTCTTTATTCGTATATGTTGTGTCTAAAATCATTGATTGGAAATGATTGCTTTAAAGGGTTTTAAAATTATTGATGCGAATGTTTTTGGCCTTTAAATCGAACATTAGATTATAAAGCCCAAAAAATGTTCTGTTGATGTAAATAAAATGTTGGGAACCTCTATTACCATTCATTTTTCGCAATTCGGTACTTTTTGAATACCGTTGTCCCAGTTCGGTAATTTTCCCGAAGAAACCACTATCTGAAAAGTCAAAGGTCATGGTGTTGAATGGTTGCGTGAACAAACTCAATAACTCGTGAAACATGTCGGTAAAAAATTCAATTTCTTCTTGTGAATCGTCTTCACGTAAAATTTCCAATTCAAATAATTTTGATGAAAAAAAATCGGGATTATTTATGTTTTCAGGGACCGCCAATTCAAAATAGGGGATATAAAAATCATCTGGAATGCTTTTCATACAACCAAAATCCAAAGCAATTAATTTACCTTCCTTGGATACCAAAAAGTTACCCGGATGTGGATCGGCATGCACTTTTCTTAACTTATGAATTTGGAACATATAAAAATCCCATAATGCTTGTCCGAGTTGATTTGCCTTTTCTTCATCTTGGTTATATGCAGTAAACTCGGACAGATGTTCACCCTGCATATAGTCCATGGTAATGATGCGTTCAGTAGATAGATCTTCATAATATTGAGGAAATAATAAGTTAGGAATGTGCCCACAAGCGTTGGCAATTTCCTTACTTTGCTGTACTTCCAACACATAATTTGTTTCCTCAACTAGTTTTCCTTCAACTTCCTTAAAGTATTTGTCTGAATCTTTTCCCTTTATATTAAACATTTTCATAGCAATCGGCTTAACAAGAGCCAAATCAGACGCTATACTTTGGGCAACTCCGGGGTATTGGATTTTCACAGCAAGTTTTTTCCCATTTTTTTCTGCCTCATGTACTTGTCCAATACTGGCAGCATTAACTGAAGTTGCGTTGAAGGAATCATATAAATGGTTCGGCGATTTGCCGAAATATTTTTTAAAGGTTTTTAATACCAAAGGCGGAGACAACGGGGGTACTGAAAATTGGGATAATGAGAATTTTTCGACATAGGATTGAGGCATGATGCTCTTTTCCATACTCAACATCTGCGCCACCTTCAGTGCGCTGCCCTTAAGTTGTTTTAATCCGTCATAGATATCCTCAGCATTATTTTCATTGAGCCGTGTCCTTGCCTGAAGTTCAGTTTTTGTTAGTTTATCGCCATAATATTTAAGGTAATTAACGCCAACTTTTGCTCCAGTTGATACTAACTTAGAGGCACGGTGTATTTTTGTTACAGGAATAGTATCGATTGTCTTCATTTACAGAATTAAACGTTGTTAATGCGTATGGATTTTTTCCTTGAAAATGAATTTTCCAAAATCAATCATACTTTTTAGTGGAGCCACATTCAATACATCGAAACTTGTGTTTACTGATTTTTCAATAAAAATGTCAGTTTTTTCAAATGAAGCTGAGGTATCGTCCATCCAGAATTTCATGGTCAATAACAGTTGTAACCAAGCGGATTGCTGTAACGCTCTTGTCTGTATTTTCTCGATTTGTTCTTGCTCAACAGCTATCATTTCTATCCCTAAACTATCAATGAAGTTTGCAAAACTCTTTTTTAATTCGCTAAGAAGCGATAATCCTTTCATGTTATTTTTATGCTTGTGCAAGGCATAAATCACATAACTTCTGTTAGCGGTAAGATTCTCAAAAAAGGTAAAATAGAAACTCAATAGTTTATTGCGTGCATCATAAGACTGAAACTCTTCGCTTTTTTGTAAGATTAAAATGGTATTGTCAAAAAAAGTTTTGAATACCCGGGTTTCAATGGCTTTGAATGATCCAAAATGTGCGTAAAACTTTGATTCCTCAAAATTATTGGCTTTTGCAAACGTATAGACGGATTTGGGGTTTTCGTTATTTTCCATGACATGTTCCATGTAAAATGAAATGATGTCGTTTTCAGTAATTGTTTTCTTTTTGGCCATGGTTTTAAATTGTATGGTGCAAGTTATTAATTGTTTAACGATTTGTTGAATAAATTAAACAAAGTTTAACAAAATTCTTTGGGATGGACGCTCATAAGGGTTTTATCAATGGTAACCCCCTTAGAAGGTTTTGATTATTTCGGTAAGTCCAGCGCTGCCATTAATGGCTGAGAGGTGAGCAGTAGTGCTATAAACAAGGATTGTGGTACATACAGTAAATGATAATTCAAGTATCGGCAATATTCTCTTTGACAATGATATCTATGGGTATGTCAAGATTTAGACTGGATGCATCCTGTGTTGTCAAAAAATTATATACCCCTTTTATAGCGGCATACCCTTGATATTTAGGTTTTTGATTGATAATGAAATTAATTTCGTTATTTTTTAAACCATCCATGTTTTTATCGTTCAGATCGAAGCCAACAACAAATGTTTTACTGATGTTGTGTTTTTTAAGCAAGGGCGGAATGAGATGTGATCTGGAATTGGTGACAAAAATTCCCTTAGGGGTGGTTTTTTTGAGCCCATCCTCCATTTCCTTGCTAATGGCAAAATCAACATTTATGGGATGATTTATGGTTTGGATATTCACATGCTGGCCAATGGTCTTGAAAAATGCCCTAAAGCCATCTTCCCTTTGTTTGCCATTGGCATGAACGCCTTTATCATTGATAATGTTAACAATAAAATATTGTCCTTCATTCCCTACCAGGCCATATAGCAATCTACCCGCGACCATGCCGGCATTATATGAGTTTTGGCGAATGAAATTGGAAGGACCATCCAATGCTATTTCCGTATCCAAAAAAACAACGGGAATTTTTTTGGACTTGGCGAGATCCAAGAGATCATTGCTCTCATTTACAAAAAATGGTACGGTAACTATAGCGTCATAATTTTCTTCGAATATTGCCTCGCTTTGATCTGCGAATGAAATGGAATCCGAAAAATTATAAAAGGCTGCTTCGACCCCCAATTCACTAAGTTCGTCAACAGCTTTTAGAATGCCTTTTTTTGGGAGTTCCCAATAACTCCATCGCCTTGTATTTTCACCCTTGGGAATTAAAATGGCAATCTTGATTTTTTTTACTGAGGCCAATTTAAGCCTACTAGCGGTTGTGTTCTTTACGTAGCCCGTTTTCTTAATGATTTCAAGGACTCTTTTTTCTGTTTCCTTTGATACACCTGATCGCTTATGTAATACCCGATCT
>JBATIW010000588.1:0-2594 GCA_049668005.1 Maribacter sp. | reverse complement strand
AAGAACAGGGCATAGAGATTTGGCTAAATAAATTGCAGGAAGCATTGGAAAATTCGAATACCAGTGCTGTAGATTTTGTGGAGGAATTTAAATTGAACCTTTACTCAAAGGAAATCTTTGTATTTACACCGCTAGGAGAGTTAAAATCATTGCCAAAAGGGGCAACACCTTTGGATTTTGCGTTCAATATTCATACCGAAGTTGGTATGCATACCCGCGGCGCCAAGGTCAATGGCAAGTTAGTGCCATTGAACACTACTCTAAGAAGTGGCGATCAGGTTGAAATAATAACCTCTCAACAAGCAAAACCAAATCAAAACTGGTTAGATTACGCCACTACTGCAAGAGCTAGGGCAAAAATAAAATCATCGTTGCGGGAAGAAAAGAAATCCGTTGCAGAGGATGGAAAGGAAATACTGCGTAGAAAATTAAAATCGCAGAAAATTCAGCTCAATGAGGATACGATTAACAAAATGGTCATCTTTTTTAAACTCAAGACCAGTTTAGATTTGTTTTATCGTGTGGGTATTAGTGCAATTGACAATCAAAAAATAAAGGATTTTGCATCTTCCTACAACAATGCTTTCATTAGTTTCTTTAAGAGAAATATAAGACGAACACCCATACCAGAGGGCATAGACAAAGAAGAGATTACGTCTAAATATGATTTGCTTGTTTTCGGCAAGGAGGAAGAAAAACTGGACTATAAGTTATCGCAATGCTGTAATCCTATTCCAGGTGATGTTGTATTTGGTTTTGTGAGTGTCAATGAGGGTATCAAAGTACATAAAAAGAATTGTCCAAATGCCATTTCACTTCAATCCAATTATGCTTATAGGATCATTAGTGCCAAATGGATAGATTCCTCGCAAGAAGAGTTCAAATCAGAAATTCAACTTACAGGAATTGATAATTTGGGTTTGATAAGTGCAATTACCGAAGTCATATCCACCTATATGAATGTTAATATACGAAACTTGGACTTCAGTACAGATGGCGGTACGTTCTCAGGAAGGATAACAGTGGTTGTCAAAAACAATATAATACTCAAGAAATTGATTGAAAACCTTAAGCAAATTAACGGAATCGATAAAGTGACTAGAGTTTAGTATCTGAATCGATTTTTATTAAATTTTAGCTGTACATTTGCATATTAATGCAGTGAATATTGTTATGGCTCCTAACAAGAACCAGGAAATTGTTAAAAACGTCTTTACTACCTTTTTAGAAGAAAAAGGGCACAGAAAAACACCCGAACGTTACGCCATATTACAGGAGATTTATGAAAGTGATGATCATTTTGATATAGAATCACTCTACATCAATATGAAAAACAAGAATTACAGGGTTAGTCGTGCCACACTTTATAACACCATTGAGCTTTTATTGGATTGCAAATTAGTGCGCAAGCACCAGTTTGGGAAAAATCAGGCACAGTACGAGAAATCATATTTTGATCGTCAGCATGATCATGTGATTCTAACAGATACTGGTGAGGTCATGGAATTCTGTGATCCTCGTATACAATCAATTAAAAAGACCATAGAAGAGGTTTTTGACATAAAGATCAATACCCATTCATTATATTTTTACGGTACTAAAAATAAAAAAGAAAATACAAACAACTAACCAAACTTATCAATGGCAGTAGATTTATTGTTGGGACTACAGTGGGGAGACGAGGGAAAAGGAAAAATCGTTGACGTACTCACAAAAAACTATGATATTATAGCACGTTTTCAAGGGGGGCCTAACGCAGGACATACCTTGGAATTTGATGGCATTAAGCACGTCTTACATACCATACCATCAGGCATTTTCCATAAAAATGCCATGAATGTTGTTGGTAATGGGGTGGTCATAGACCCTGTAATCTTTAAAAAAGAATTGGATGCCTTGGACAAGTTTGATATTGATATAAAATCCAGACTATTAATTTCACGAAAAGCACATTTGATTTTACCAACACATCGGTTATTGGATGCTGCATCTGAAACTGCAAAAGGCAAAGCAAAAATAGGTTCTACTTTAAAAGGTATTGGACCAACCTATATGGATAAGACCGGTAGAAACGGAATGCGTATAGGTGATCTTGAACTCTCCGATTGGAAAGAAAAATACCGTGCTCTGGCTAATAAGCATCAAGCTATGATCGGTTTTTATAATGTTGATATTCAATATGACCTAAAAGAATTGGAGTCTGAGTTTTTCAACTCCATTGATATTCTTAAGGAATTAACATTCATAGACAGTGAGGAGTATTTATACCAGGCCCAAAAATCTGGTAAAAAAATATTAGCTGAAGGCGCGCAAGGATCATTATTGGATATTGATTTTGGTACATATCCATTCGTCACTTCCAGTAATACAACCGCAGCAGGTGCATGCACAGGATTAGGGGTTGCTCCTAATCAAATTGGGGATGTCAAAGGTATTTTCAAGGCATATACCACGCGTGTAGGAAGTGGTCCATTCCCTACCGAACTTTTCGATGCGGATGGCGAGACTATGGGTCGTGTTGGCAATGAATTTGGAGCTACCACTGGTAGACCAAGGCGTTGCGGTTGGTTAGATTTGGTAGCCCTGAAGTATGC
>JBATIW010000587.1:0-6742 GCA_049668005.1 Maribacter sp. | reverse complement strand
CTTTTATGGGCAAAATAGATAGATGGTATTTCCATATGCTCTCTTTCAATATAGGACCATACATCCAATTCCGTCCAATTTGAAATTGGGAAAACCCGCACATTTTGGCCTAATTCTATTTGGCCATTCAACATATCAAACAATTCAGGTCTTTGATTTTTTTCATCCCATTGTCCAAAATCATCCCTAACCGAAAAAATACGCTCTTTTGCCCGCGCTTTTTCTTCGTCACGTCTAGCACCACCAATGCAGGCATCGAACTTGAATTCCTCTATGGCATCCAAAAGTGTTGTGGTCTGCAAAGAATTTCTACTGGAATATCTACCTGTTTCCTCTTTTACCTTTCCTTGGTCTATGGATTCCTGAACATTTCGAACAATTAATTCCAAACCAAGTTCTTCAACAAGCCTGTCTCTAAACTCAATGGTCTCCGGAAAATTATGCCCGGTATCTATGTGCATTAATGGAAAAGGGATCTTCGCAGGGAAGAAAGCCTTTTGCGCTAAACGCACTAGGGTTATTGAATCCTTTCCTCCAGAAAAAAGTAAAACTGGTTTTTCAAATTGTGCGGCCACTTCACGAAAAATGTATATGGCTTCGCTCTCTAAAGGATTAATATTTGATGTATTTGTCATATACTGTTCTTAGTCAATATCTTATTTATATATGTAAACCACATTCGCGGTTTTCCAAAACCTTGGTCGGATCAAAATATGTATGCTCGTTGGGTAAATTTCGTTCTTCCAAGTACATGTCCAATTGTCCGTCGCCCCAATGGTAAAAAGGGCTCACCTTGAGAACACCGTCCTTGCTTAAACTCAAGATATCTAGCGTATCCCTTAATGCGGTTTGTCCTTTACGAAGATTTGTGAACCAAACATCAGGTTTAATGTCAGACATTGCCCTTTTAAAAGGCTCTAATTTTACTTGTTCGGTAAATTCAGCATGATTTGGATCGTCTATCCCAGGAATACCTATGACAACATCGCGATGTGCCGAGGTTTGTTTGGGGACATACAACCTAACATTCAAACCTAATGTTGTTATCAAGTCCTCAGCATGTTTATAGGTTTGAGGTGTATTATAACCTGTATCACACCATACAACAGGAATGGTTTTCCTTACTTGGGTTACAGCATTGAGAATGGCCACTTCATACGGTCTAAAATTTGTGGTGACCACAGGGTTTTTACTTAATTTTATGGCCCAGGAAATTATTTCTTCTGGTGGTATTCCCTTGAACTGTATATTTAGCTTTTTTATTTGTTCTTCAGTAAAATCCATTTTTCAAGTTTTTACAATTTATTTTCAACTATTTACCCCAACCCACAAGGTTCCATACTCTTTCATGAAAAAAGTATAAAACCATTTTGGTTAAAAAATCGATTGAAGCTATGGAAGCGGCCAACGCTATTTGACCTGTTAGCAAATACGATATTAATAAGGTATCCAAGGTACCCACAACCCTCCAGCTTAATGCCTTTGCAATACTACGTATTGGCTTTTCAGACTTTTTATCTGCGCTATAATCGCTTTTGGTCGCCTTCCTATTTAAAACAAGTTGGTCTGCAATCATTATAAATAAATTTTATTCTTTTACCCTATCGATTTAATAGAGTAAGCAAAAATAAAATAATATTACATACGGACACCTTAAATATTAATTAAATATCGATTTATCCTATGGTTTTAATAGATTAGTAAAATTTTAAAGGCCTAATTGAAGAATCTTTGATCAATCAACACAAACTATGATGATTTCAGGATTATAGAACCTAAAGCGTATTGACTTTGGAGCAGGAAAAGTTATTTGATTAAATCGGCCAAGGTATTATTCCTATAAATTTTCAAAGCACTATCCCTGACCTGAAGCATTAATTTATGCACCGAACATGCATCCTCATCAGGGCAGTCATCGCATTTTTCGTAGAAATTCAAACTAACACAAGGCACCATTGCAATAGGGCCCTCAAGAATTCGCATAACATCGGTCAAAAGAACATCCTTGGGTTGTTTAATTAGATAGTATCCACCTCCTTTGCCCTTTTTGGAGCCTAGAACCCCTGCTTTACGGAGTGTCAATAAAATGCTTTCCAAAAATTTTTGTGAAATATTCTCATGTTTAGCGACTTCTGAAATAGGAACAGGCTGTCTGTCTTTTCGTGAGGCTAAAAAACTAAGTGCCTTTAAACCGTATTTTGTCTTTTTGGAGAGCATAAGGCGAAGATAGGAAAAATTAGGAAAGTTGATTTTACTCTAAAACGTACCTTTTAATTTTTTTCATTTTAGGTGAAAGCTAAACTACTAAAAAGGACCAGAAATGGAACTGGTTTCCTTTTCTCAATTTGTGGAGAAACAGTTTGTCTTGATAGTACCTCAGTACTGCGATCCTTTTCCCGCCCACCATTCGAAGGACGCTTTTAGTTTTAATAAATATACCCCGTATTGCACTAAAATCCTCGAATTCTTTTGCATTCAGTTTATCCGGAATAATAACAGGATATAAGTACAGATCGTACCTGTAAAATGGTTGACCTATTCTATAAATATTTTCTGGCGAGTAATCATTTAATAGAGTTTGACACTTTTTGATAGACAAATCATTAATGTGTTCATTTTTAATTCTAATAGTAATACTATTGTATTATAAAAGTTTAACTATTATTTATGAATAGTAATACTCTTTATTTTATTTTTGTAATCTATTTTTACCCCAGAATTTAAAAACAATAATTATGAGAAAAAAAGCTATGACTCTAGTAGGCTCACTGATTCTTTCAGCAACAATTAATGCTCAGCGATCTGAATCGGAAACCATTCAAATAGATAAGAGCCAAATACGTGTTGAAACCGTGTTGACCGCGGAGCAACAAGCTGCCTTATCTCCGACTCAAGTGCTCGAAAGCTTGAGGGCGGGAAACGAAAGATTTGTCCGTAGCGATCTCACTGCAAGGGATCACTCCTTTCAGATAAGGGAGAGCGCGGACGCACAATTCCCCAAGGCCATAGTATTGTCCTGTGTGGATAGCAGGGTTCCAGTAGAGGATGTGTTCGATAAGGGTATCGGGGATATCTTCGTGGCTAGGGTTGCCGGAAATTTTGTCAATGATGATATTCTGGGCAGTATGGAATTTGCGACCAAGGTCGCAGGTGCAAAGCTTATATTGGTATTAGGTCACGAAAATTGCGGGGCCATACACGCCGCAATTGACGGAGCTGAACTAGGACACATAACGGGAATGCTAAAAAATATCAAACCTGCCATAAAGCGGTCGATAGTTACAGAAGGCCCTAAAAGTTCCCAAAATAGATTATTTGTCCATGAGGTAAGTGAAAATAATGTTCGTATCACAATGGAAAAAATCATCGAGGAAAGTCCGCTCATAAGAATAATGATGGAAAATGGTGAAATCGATATTAAAGGTGCCGTATATGATATGGATACGGGTGTAGTGAATTTTCTTTAAAAATATGAGGCTCGATAAAGCCCATTCTCACTTTGAGGAAGGGCTTTATATTAAACATTATTCGGATTTGTGCTAAACCGAAAATGTAGTAGCTTTTTGTACCCTACGATTCATACACAACCCGTTGGAAATAATTTAGAACCCCATGGAAATCTTACCAATAAGCGAAATTAAAGTAGATTCATCTAAAATTAAGAACATTGATAATATCATGCAATCTACTTTTAGGCTAATAACTTTTAGCCGACAACATAAAGCAGACGATTTATTGAATGCGTATTTATCGAGTACAGCAGACTTAAAAGAACTCTTGAGTATAAAAAATGCTCAAATGGAAGCTCAAACAGATCAAGAAGTAGAATCGTATTTAATTTCACTTAATGAAACATTGGTAAATGTAATAGCAGAAATAGAGAATCAGGTTGATTTTAGAACAGAAGTACAATTATTTCAATTGTTTAGGTCTATATCACCAGAATCCCACATAATCCTCCCTAACAGATACAGAGATAGATTAGTACAAATTGGCTCTTATATTTGTCCAGATTCTCATGAAATACCAAGTCTTGTTTCTCAACTTTTCTATAATATGAATCAAATTGAAGACCCAATAATTAAGGCTATTTATTTTCATCATGAATTAATTAGAATTCATCCCTTTTTAGATGGGAACGGTCGCACAACAAGAATAGCGAAAAATTGGATCTTAATGTATCATTTGTATCCGCCGATATTCATTCGGGATGAGCAAGAGAAGAAAGAGTATATTACCACACTTTCTAACAGTTTTAGATCTTTAGATGCTAAACCCAAAAAATGGAATGATAGTTTAAACCGCTTTTTTAGTCAAGAAATAAGGCGGATAGAAGATAATGCTATTTTAATACACAATTCGGTTAGTCTGATTGGAAAAGAGAGAACATAAACAATATGAAACGAATTTTTTCAGAGATTTTTCAAATAGCAATTGGTATTCTTCTTGCCAGTATTGGGCTAAAAATGTTTTTGCTTCCAAATGGCTTTTTAGATGGCGGTGCAACAGGTATTGCTATTTTGCTTAGTGAGCTTTTCGACTTTGATATTTCCTATTTTCTATTAATTGTAAGTATTCCATTTCTGGTATTAGCATGGTTTAGCTTATCTAAAAGAATTTTTATAAAATCAGTAATTTCAATTATCTCACTGGCGGTGATTATCCATTTTGAAAACTTTAATGCAATAACAGAAGATAAACTTCTAATTGCAATTTTTGGTGGTCTTTTCTTAGGAGCTGGAATTGGATTGACTATAAGAAACGGCGCCGTTTTAGACGGTTCAGAAATATTAGGGATTTTTATAAATAATCGTTTAGGTATTAGTATAGGAAAAGTTATACTACTGTTTAATGCAATCTTATTTGGAGCTACTGCAATATTGCTTTCTCTTGAGATAGCAATGTATTCAATTCTGACTTTTATTGTAACGGGAAAGGTTATTGACCTAATGATTGAAGGCTTTGAAGATTATGTTGGTTTAATGATTGTATCTGAAAAAGTAAATACAATAGATAAGGAGATTATTAGAGTTGTAGGAACAGGTACTACCTTATATCAAGGGTCAGGAGGTTATGGAAAAAGAGGGGCTCAATCTAAAAAAGACATTATCCATACTGTAATAAATAGGATTGATATTAGAAGAACATATAATTTAATTGACTCAATAGATAAGAATGCCTTTATTATTGAATTTGATGTTAACAACATTAAAGGAGGTATGTATACAAAATTTCTTTCTAAGGAAGGTCTAAAAAAACTATCGCCTACAAAGCAGATAAAAAATAGAAGTTTTAATCCTAAAGTGAAAGCATAGACATAAAACATTGTGATTAATATGCTAAAAAGTTAGTACCTTGAGACCCACTACTTTTCATATACCAACCGTTATCCCAAAGCCTGATCTATATCTTGGATAATATCATCAATATGCTCTAACCCTACTGATATTCTTACCGAACCATCTGTTATACCTACCGATGATCTTTCCTCTTGGGACAATTTACTATGCGTAGTAGATGCAGGATGGGTGACAATACTTCTTGAATCCCCTAAATTCGCAGATAAGGAGAGTAACTTAATTGCATCGAAAAACTTGCGTCCTTCCTCCAATCCACCCTTTAGCTCAAAGGCCACTACACAACCCCCGGCTTTCATTTGCTTTTTGGCAATTTCATATTTAGGATGTGATTTCAGAAAAGGATATTTAACCCAGTTGACTTTTTCATGTTGCTCAAGAAACTCTGCCAACTTCATCGCATTCTCACAATGCCTATCTACCCCAACAGCCAAAGTCTCCAAACTTTTGGATAACACCCATGCATTAAAAGGAGAAAGTGCCGGTCCTGTAATTCGGGAAAAACGATATATCTTATCTATTAATTCCTTGTTGCCCACAGTAATACCCGCTAAGACCCTACCCTGACCATCCATTAACTTTGTGCCCGAATGGATTACCAAATCTGCTCCATATTTAATGGGTTGCTGTAAATAAGGCGATGCAAAGCAATTATCAATAATCAATATCAGGTTGTTTCTTTTGGCAATTTTGCCCAGTGCTTCCAAATCCAATATATCAACTCCTGGATTGGTCGGCGATTCCGCATAAATGATCTTGGTTTGTGGAGTAACAAGTTGATCTATAGTTTCCAATTCGTCGATCTTAAAAAAACTATGGGTAATATTCCATTTAGGAAAAAAATTGGTGAACAGACTATGTGTAGCACCAAAAACACTTCTTGCAGAAAGAATATGGTCACCACTATCCAATAATGCCGCAAAAGTTGAAAAAACCGCGGCCATTCCAGAGGCAAATGCAAAGCCGCCCTCTGCACCTTCCATTTTACAGACCTTATCTATGAATTCCGTTGAATTGGGGTTTGCATAGCGGGAATAGATATTCCTGTCCTTTTCCTCAGCGAACGAAGCGCGCATATCCTCAGCATCTTCGAACACAAAACTTGAGGTAAGATACAACGGACTTGAATGCTCCAAATATTGCGACCGTTCCAATTGTGTGCGAATTGCTTCAGTTTCAAATTTTCTGTTGCTTTTTTTGCTCATTCCTTTTAATTTTCTTGCGACTTAGCGGAGCCGAAGTCATCCTTTTTCTGCAATTCGTAAAATATCCCCAAATACACCCCTCGCAGTTACTGCGGCTCCAGCACCGGCTCCTTGAATCACTAAGGGATGTTCCCCATAGGATTCTGTGTAAATCTCTATGATAGAATCAGAACCCTTGAC
>JBATIW010000586.1:0-3008 GCA_049668005.1 Maribacter sp. | reverse complement strand
TATCTATAAGCGGCTCAGCTTGTTTGAATTTGACTGTTTTGCTTTCTCCAGACATAATATTCTTTATGGTAACACGTTCGTTGCGTCCTATTTTTGGTCGTTCACGAACAATTGTTTCCGTAATTTGAGGACGTTGCCCTTGGGTTTGTCCTGCAGCTCTATTTCGTGAAGCCAATTCATCGCTATTAGGAATTTCGGCTTTACTGGTCTGTAAATTTTCCTTTGGTCTTTTTATATTACCGGCATTTTGAATCTCATTCGGATTCTCAGTAGGCAATTCCCCTTTGAACAAGAATGAAACTACTTCCTTATTCACTTTGTCTATCATACTTTTGAAAAGTTCAAAAGCCTCGAATTTATAGATTAATAAGGGGTCTTTTTGTTCATGAACTGCCAATTGCACTGATTGCTTTAGTTCATCCATTTTACGCAAATGGGTTTTCCAGGCATCATCGATTATTGCGAGTGTAATATTTTTCTCAAAGTCCGTCACCAATTGGGCTCCATTAGAATCATAGGCATCCTTGAGGTTGGTCACTACATTCAAGGTTTTTATTCCATCTGTAAAAGGAACCACAATGCGCTCAAATTTATTGGAGTTATCCTCATATACTTTTTTAATCACGGGAAAAGCAGTGGCTGCATTACGTTCTATCTTCTCACTGTAATGTGCATATGCTGCTTTATAAATTGTATTTGAAATATCCTGAACAGGTAATTTCTCGAACTCTGCTTCGGTAATCGGAGAAGTAATTGAGAAATACTTTATCAATTCAAATTCAAAATTCTTGTAATCTGAAGCAGCTTTGTTGGTGTCGATAATAACCTCACAGGTATCATATACCATATTGGCAATATCAACCTTCAAGCGTTCACCTTGCAATGCATGACGTCTTCGCTTGTAAACAACCTCCCGTTGTGCATTCATCACATCATCATATTCCAACAAACGTTTACGAACTCCAAAGTTATTTTCCTCCACCTTTTTCTGAGCACGTTCTATTGATTTGGTCATCATGGAATGTTGGATTACCTCACCATCTTCCAATCCCATTTTATCCATCATCTTGGCTACTCGATCCGAACCGAATAAGCGCATAAGGTTATCCTCCAACGAAACATAAAATTGTGAGCTTCCTGGATCACCTTGACGCCCAGAACGACCTCTTAACTGCCTATCAACACGTCTTGAATCGTGACGTTCTGTACCAACAATCGCTAAACCACCTGCTTTTTTAACTTCATCAGACAATTTAATATCGGTACCACGACCTGCCATGTTGGTCGCAATGGTAACCACACCGGCATAACCAGCTTCAGCAACTACATCGGCCTCCTTTTTGTGCAACTTGGCATTCAAAACATTGTGTGGTACTTTACGAATGTTCAACATTCGGGACAATAATTCTGAAATCTCCACTGAAGTAGTACCGATAAGTACGGGTCTTCCGGCATGTGAGAGTTTCGTTACTTCGTCTATTACGGCATTATATTTTTCGCGCTTTGTTTTGTAAATCAAGTCATTTCTATCATCACGTATAAGTGGTCTGTTTGTTGGAATTTCCATTACGTCCAACTTATAAATTTCCCAGAATTCACCAGCTTCGGTTATGGCCGTACCGGTCATACCAGCCAGTTTTTTGTACATTCTAAAGTAGTTCTGTAGCGTAACTGTGGCAAAAGTTTGGGTCAATGCCTCAATTTTTACATTTTCCTTGGCTTCGATCGCTTGGTGCAATCCGTCTGAATAACGACGCCCATCCATAATACGACCAGTTTGTTCATCAACAATCATTACTTTATTGTCTATTACCACATATTCCACATCTTTTTCGAAGAGCGTATATGCTTTAAGCAATTGACTCATGGTATGAATACGCTCACTCTTAATGGTGAAGTCCTTGAAAAGTTCTTCTTTGCGTTCCGCTTCTTTTTCAATTTCAAGACCTTGATTTTCAATCTTAGCGATTTCACCACCAATATCGGGCATCACGAAGAAATCCCTGTTCTGTTCCCCTGAGATATAATCGACACCTTGGTCTGTCAATTCAATTTGATTGTTTTTTTCATCAATAACGAACAGAAGATCCTCATCTACTTTTGGCATCTCCCTATTATTGTCCTGCATGTAGAAATTCTCAGTCTTCTGAAGCAATTGCTTTACACCTTCTTCACTTAAATATTTGATAAGGGCCTTATTTTTGGGCAAGCCACGAAACACGCGAAGTAATAAAAACCCACCTTCTTTGGTATCACCAGCGGCAATGGCCTTTTTTGCTTCAGCCAAAACCCCGGTTAAATGTTGTCTTTGTCGCTGGACAATGTCGCTTACTTTGGGTTTAAGCTCATTGAATTCATGACGATCACCTTCCGGTACAGGCCCCGAAATAATAAGTGGTGTACGGGCATCATCAACCAATACAGAATCGACCTCATCGACGATGGAATAGTGATGTGGCCTTTGTACCAAATCTTTTGGCGTGTGAGCCATATTATCACGTAGGTAGTCAAATCCAAACTCGTTATTGGTGCCATAAGTGATATCTGCATTGTACGCAGCTCTACGACCTTCAGAATTAGGCTTGTGATGGTCTATACAATCTACTGATAACCCGTGGAATTCAAAAATCGGGGCCATCCATGCACTATCCCTTTTGGCAAGATAATCGTTAACGGTCACCAAGTGTGCACCATGACCTGAAAGAGCATTTAAATACATCGGAAGGGTAGCCACCAATGTTTTACCTTCACCAGTCTGCATCTCAGCAATTTTACCTTGATGTAAAGCGATACCACCAATCAACTGTACATCGTAATGCACCATATCCCAGGTTACTTCCTTACCGGCAGCATCCCATGAATTTGACCAAATGGCCTTGTCTCCATCCAAGGATACATAATCTTTATCGCCAGAAAGTTTTCTGTCGAATTCTGTAGCTGTAACTATAAGTGTTTCGTTGGCAACGAATCTTTTCGCCGTTTCTTTGACCACCGCAAATGCTTCAGGT
>JBATIW010000585.1:0-7899 GCA_049668005.1 Maribacter sp. | reverse complement strand
CCATTATCCGCAATATATTGGGAGGGGGAGAAAGAACGTTTTTATGTAAAACGCTTTTTGATTGAGCATGGGAATAGGGAAGATCTGTTCATATCCGAACATCAAAAATCGTATCTGGAATTGGTTTCCACAGATTGGCGTCCGGTTGTTGAATTGGAATATTCCAAACCCCGGGGTAAAGATGTTAAACCAAATTTAAGTGTTGATATAGAGGATTTTATATCGATTAAAGGAATAAAAGCATTAGGTAATCAATTAACCTCGGAAAAGGTCAAGAATATTAATGTCATGGAGTCTTTACCGTTTGAAGAACCAGAGGAGCAAGAGGCCAATGAGATTGAAGTTGTTGACGAGGAAGATGTAAGTTCAGAAACCACTAAGGTTTCGGAAAAAAAGCCAAAAAATACGAAAGACCCTGATTTAGACGATGAGGGTCAAATAACCTTATTCTAACTGTTTCAATGAAAAAATTTATTCAGGAGTTCAAGAATTTTGCGATTAAGGGAAATATGATCGATATGGCCATTGGTATCATCATAGGAACTGCTTTTAACCAGGTTGTGAATGTCTTGGTAAAAAAAATTGTCATGCCTCCATTATCTCTAATGACAGCGGGGGTTAATTTATCAGAAAGGAAATATGTATTGCGTGAAGCCTTTGACGACATTAATGAGGTGGCCATTGGATATGGTGAATTAATAGAAGTATTGATTGATTTTGCGATAATATCACTTACCATATTTGTGGTAATTAAATTCATGAATCGTTTCCGGACAAAGGCAGAGGACCCTTCAAACTTAGAGGAAACAACCCCAAAGAATATTGAATTATTGGCCAACTTGGAGCAGTTAATGAAAGAACAAAATGATATTTTAAGGGGCAATAAGGAATAATCCCAAAAATATGTTTTGCAGGGATCACACATTATACCGTATCTTTGCACTAATTTTGAATTTATGGATTTTACCAACCCCCTGGTATACGGAGTACCTTGTTTTATAGCGTTTATCTTATTGGAATTAACTTATAGCAAAACCCATGGCGATGAGGAGTTGTATAAGTGGAAGGACTTGTTTGCCAGTGGTTTTATGGGAGTTGGTTCCGCAATCATTGCACCTTTAATCAAGGTGATTTCCGCGATAGTCATATTTGAATTCACCTATGAATTGTTCAATCCAATGGTAGATGGCATAAGAACCAATATCATGGGGTATACATCTTTTGGGTATGTATGGTATATTTGGTTGCTCTGTCAGTTGGCAGATGATTTTACCTATTATTGGTTTCACCGTGCCAATCATGAAGTTCGTTTACTATGGGCTGCCCATATTGTGCATCATTCCTCAGAAAATTTTAATTTGGGGACCGCCGTCCGTAATGGGTGGTTCACAATTTTGTACAAGCCTTTGTTCTATATGTGGATGCCTGCTTTCGGCTTCCCTCCAGAAATGGTCGTTGTATGTTTAGGAATAGAGGCCTTATGGCAATTTCAATTGCATACGGTTTATATACCAAAAATGGGATTCATTGAGAAAATCTTCAATACGCATACCATGCATCAGGTGCATCACGCCCAAAATGTGGAGTATTTAGATAAAAACCATGGTGGTTTCTTGAATATTTTTGATAAAATATTCGGCACTTGGAAAGAATTGGATGATGGAGTTGATGTTAAGTATGGTGTTATTCATGCGCCCGAGTCCTACAATCCAATCGTCATACTCACACATGAGTTTAAGGACATTTGGAACGATGTAAAGAAAGCAAAGAAATTCTCCCATGTTTTAATGTACATTTTTGGCCCTCCAGGATGGAGTCCGGATGGGAGTACATTAACGGTTAAACAGCAGCAACGTTTATTCAAAGAACATAAAGACAAAAGCCCTGAATTAGAGTATAGCAGGCCAAATTAAGCAAGACGCCATCAGCTTTTTTTATACTGACCATCACCCTATTTTTCAAATAAGACCCCTTTGCAAGTCACTTTTGTGGATAATTTTACCATTTGCCGTACCGCTACGATTAAAAAAATGAGGTTTGGCCTTACTTGTAATCCAACAAATATCTCTCTAGACAAAATATAACATATTAAAGGAAGAGTTATTGCTTTTTTTCTGTTTCGCTTTTTTCCAGTACAACCACTTTTTTCTTCATTTTCATATTCAAAAACTCTACGAGCAGGGAGAATGTAATGGCAAAGTAGAGATACCCTTTTGGAATAGCCCCAATTTCTTGACCAAAGAATTTGGTATGGCTTAAATGGGCAGCCTCGGCTATCAGCATAAAACCGATGAGGATTAAAAATGAAAGTGCCAGTAATTGCATCGAGGGATGTTTGCTGATAAATACCCTGATGGGGTTTGCAAAGACCATCATGATTATTATGGAAATGACTACAGCAATGACCATCAATATCAATGCATCTGCGGGCTTATTCCCGATGCCGTTGGTCATTCCAACCGCAGTTAAAATGGAATCAATGGAAAAGATAAAATCGATTATTACGATTTGTAAAATAGCTTTTGAAAAACTGGTTATGCTCTTTGCTTTAATGGCATCTTCATCATGTTCCGGAAGTTCAACTTTTTCGTGTATTTCAGTTGTACTTTTATATAATAGGAACAGGCCTCCAACTAAAAGGATAACGGCCTGGCCGCTTATGCCCGTAGAAAGCCAAGAAGTCTGGATGTTATAAAACGGACTTTTTAACCCAATCAAAAAGGAAACGGCGAACAACAGTATAATGCGTTGTACCATAGCCAGTAACAATCCTATGTTGGTGGCTTTTTGTTGGTGTTTTTTAGGCAGTTTGTTAGCGATGATGGATATAAAGACAATATTGTCGATACCTAAAACGATTTCCAAAAACGTTAGCGTTAGCAATGCCACCCAGGCATCGGGACTTGATAGTATTTCGAACATGGTTAGTTGGTTTTTATAACTATTCCTTTAGATTTAGTATTGTCCCCTACAATGTTGTATTCAAATGTATATGAACTGTCAGTTGTTGTCATTATCTTCATATGAACAGATTTCTCCTCTGCCTTGTTTGTTGGATGCAGTTTTTTGACGATGTATTCACAATCATTGATCCAACGAACTGATGAACTATCTACCTTACCATTAAAAGAATCGATTTCCAAGTCTCCTTTCCTCATAAAGGTAGTTGTCACTTCTTTCCCATCAATAGTCGTTGTAAAGCTAAATTCCCCGTCTTTAAATGCCTTACAATCCCTTTGGGGTTGATAACAAGAACTTAAAATCAAAAATGTAGCTATTGAAATGCAGATTTTTCTGAACATGGACACAAATTAAAGAATTTAGTGGCAAATAGAATAGCTATAACTAAAAATAACAACGATTTAGCCAGTATTCTTATTCATGGTACGATTTGAAACTACCATCACTATAGAAAATAATGATTTTTTCGATTGTTCTTTCCTCAATGGACTTGACAGCTGTCTCTTGTTCTTTTTGTAAAATGGGCTCCAGGGTAGGGGCAGTCGTTTTTGATTGGCTTGCAGAAAGTTGGGGGAAAGTCCCCTTGCCATTTAAGAGCCAGTACAGATTTACTTCCGGAAAGGTTTTGATAACCTTCAGCACAAACTCCAAACTTGGCTTGTTCCTACCAGAAAGTAAATGGGAAATACTTGAACGCTGCACTTTGATTTTATCCGCAAAGACAGAGGCCGATAAGTCGTAATACCGAAGTATTTTCTCCAATCTTTTTATAAAATCATCTGAGTTTACCACTGTAACAAATATTTCTGCAAATCTAATAAAAGAAAGGATAAAATCTAGGTAAAACGTACAATAATAATCACTAAAGTATGAATTTACTGTTTAATAAAAAGAATATAACTTATTGGTTTTAAATAATATAGATATAATATTTAATATTCTTAATAAATCCTGCCCCATATGTTTACAATTGTATGAAACAAGATGCTATAATGCGCCTTCAATCGTATACAAATGTAAATTATATGATTACAATTGTAATTTATATTGATGCTACATTTGTAGCCATAGAAAATGTTGAAAATGGATTTCCCTGAAATCGAGTATCAATCCATAAAGGAAAAAAGAATAAAAGGAAGGTATGTCAACTACGATCATATTTCGGGTATTCTAAAAAGTTTACCTCCTAATTTTAAGGTGGACAAAATTGGGGAATCCGTCAAAGGACTTCCCATAAATTCGGTAACCTTTGGCAATGGATCAATGAGAATATTGATGTGGTCCCAAATGCATGGAAATGAATCAACCACCACAAAGGCGGTTTTTGATGTATTGAATTGGGTTGGGACAGAAAGTAAGTTGTCCAATTCAATTTTGAAAAATTGCACAATCAAGATAATTCCAATTCTTAATCCTGATGGTGCCAAGGCATATACCCGTTTCAATGCAAATGACATAGACTTAAATAGGGATGCCCAAGACAGGAGTCAGCCCGAAAGTAGAATACTAAGAACTTGTTTCGAGGATTTTAAACCGGACTTTTGTTTCAACCTACATGATCAAAGAACCATATTTAATGTGGGAGGTGCCCCAAAACCGGCGACAGTATCATTTTTGGCGCCTGCATTTGATGAAGAACGTAATAGTTCAGAATCAAGGGCTATAAGTATGCAATTGATTGTCGCAATGAACCAAGCACTTCAAAAAATAATTCCTAACCAAGTGGGTCGCTATGATGATGGGTTTAATGCAAATTGTGTCGGGGATACGTTTCAGATGTTGGGTACCCCCACAATTTTGTTTGAAGCGGGACACTGTCCGGACGACTATGAGCGGGAAAGTACTCGAGCACATATTTTCAAGGCATTGATCACGGCCTTACAGGTGATTTCCACAAATTCAATCGGTGCATTCAGCGATGAAGATTACGTTAAAATACCAGAGAACAATAAGCTTTTCTTTGACATCCTTATTAAAAACGCCCATAGGATAAACTCATTTTCTTATGCTAAGCAAGATGCTATAGGAATTCTTTTCAAAGAAACACTAGCTGAAGATGCTATAAAATTTCTCCCAAAAATTGAAAGAAAAGGTAATTTACAAGGGTATTATGGCCATAAAACCTTTGACTGCCTTAATGAAGCAAATCTTGCGGATTTGAAAATGCAACCCTATTGGAATATACTATAATACATTATTCACATCAAATACTTTGAATACTGTATTTATATTGAATTTTATTCAATGAATTTCAATTATCACTGAATAAAATACTTCATTTCATTATTTTTACTAAAAATAGCGAAATTGAAAAAGATAAAACTCGATGATATTGATCATCAAATCCTTGAAATTTTAATTGAAAATGCCAGAACGCCTTATACTGATATCGCCAAAAGGCTTAATATAGCGGCGGGCACAGTAAATCTTCGTATAACCAAAATTGAAAAAGGTGGCCTATTAAATGGTTCTTCCCTTTTAGTGGATTATAAAAAACTAGGCTATGGTTTCGTCTCCTTTGTAGGTGTCTATTTGGAAAAATCGCATCAGGTGAACTTTGCGCTTCAGCGGCTGGAAGCAATACCTAATGTAACGGTAGCGCAAATAACCACGGGAAGATTCGATATATTTTGTAAAATCCGGACAAGGGATATGGATCAAGCGAAAAATATTATTTTCGACATTGGGGACCTGGATTGTGTAGAAAGGACCGAGGCAATGTTCTTTATTGAGGAAAGCATAAATGACAAAAAACGTCTTATAAAAACCATATTCAATGAATATCATTTGTAGTTAAAAAAGCTGATTTTGTGTATACGGTATCTTCTAAAAATGGCCGCTTATCTTTAACGAATTATAAATCTACTTTTTATATAATATTTTCCAAAAACATTTATTTATTACGTTTTTGTTAAAAAAAAGTAGTTTTCATTAAATTTAATTTCTTAATTACCTATTTTTGGCAAAAATATGATTACCATGACAAAAGTTAAATTAGACGAAATAGACCACCAAATTCTGGATATGTTAATTGACAATACCAGAACACCTTTTACAGATATAGCAAAAAAGCTCTTGATATCAGCAGGTACGGTTCACGTACGGGTTAAAAAGATGGAAGAGGCAGGGATCATTCGCGGTTCTTCGCTCACCTTGGATTATGTAAAACTTGGATATGCCTTTATTGCCTATGTGGGTATATTTTTGGAAAAGACCCACCAAACCAAATTTGTATTGGAACGTTTGGAGGAAATTCCTAATGTTACTGTAGCCCACATTACAACAGGTAAATTCAATATTTTCTGCAAAATCAGGGCGAAAGATACCAATCATGCTAAAAACATTATCTTTAAGATCGATGATATAGATGGTATAAGTAGAACAGAAACCATGATTTCACTTGAAGAAAGTATTAACGATAAAAAACGGTTGATGCATAGGATTTTTAATGAAATGTAAAGCCTTTGTTTAATAACATACAAATCCCAAAGGCACTGTCTTTGGGATTTTTTTATACAAAACCATATGAGAATAACAGCATTAAGAAAAGAAGAATATAATCCCTTTTATCAAACCTACCTTGATGTTTTGGGTGATGTGGAATTGTTTGATATTTTAAGGAGACAACTAAAAAATTTCCCGCAATTCTTGGAAAGTCTACCCGATGAAAAGCTGCATTATGCCTACGCTGAAGGCAAATGGACAATTGCAGAAGCATTAATTCATGTATTGGATACGGAACGGGTCTTTCAGTACAGGGCTTTGCGATTTATGCGAGGGGATACAACACCTTTACCAGGGTTTGATCAGGATGAATTTGTGCCAAATTCCAATGCGGATAGAAGAACCAAAGAAAGTATTATTGAGGAATATAAGGTAGTTCGGCGCTCAACGATTGCCCTTTTCTCAAATATGAAGGGACAAACGCTTCATAATATTGGAATGGCAAGTGATTCGCCTATGAGCGTTGCTGCCTTGGGATTCATTATTTGTGGCCATCAGAAGCACCACAGAAATGTGATTAGGGAACGATATCTTTAAACTAGCTCTCGCTAGTTAAGAATCCTCATCAAACTCTTCTTCCGATTGTAGTTCCAGTTCAACTTCGGGGCCTTCTTCGGTTAATGCTGTTACATTGGCATCCAATTCTTTTTCGAGGTTTTCCTCGAAGTTCGAAATAAAACTAGCCAAACTCTTACTTATTTTTACTAAATAAACGGTGTCGTTCGTTCTTAATTCAACGGTTTCGATAATTTCACCACTCACATTTTTAAACGTGATTATATCTTCATCCCCATAACCGTCGGGATAGGTTTCGATAAGTTTGGCGGCAATTTTGTGGTCAAGTTTTTTGTAATCTACAAGTTTGCGAATCATAATAGTGGTTTGGTTTTAGGATTACCCGCTTATGGATAATTTCTATAACCTAAACTAGATATTTTTCCCTTTGAAAAATTCAAAGAGTTGTATATCACCGATTTTAGTATGTGTAGCTATTGTTCTTTGTAGTATGAGAATGCTTTGGGGTATAACTCCGTAGGTATTTTCACATCAATAATCGGTTTGCCTATAGCTTCCAAAAGCACGAAGTTAATATTACCATGGGAGTTTTTCTTGTCAAATTTAAGTAGTGACAAAATACTACTGATATCATGCGCTGTGAAATCAATTTTTTGATAGCGCTCTAAAAAAGCGGATTTTATAGTATCCAATTCCGCTTTGGAAAGTCCGGTCAATTTATACGAGAGATATGCCTCTAGGACCATACCAACGGCAATGGCTTCACCATGTAAGAGCGTTTCCTTCTTCTCATTCTCAAGAAAATAAGATTCAACAGCATGACCAAGGGTATGACCAAAATTCAAGATCTTACGCAGATGCTGTTCGGTAGGATCTTCAAGAACTACCCTATTCTTTATTAACACGGATGTATAGATA
>JBATIW010000584.1:0-9076 GCA_049668005.1 Maribacter sp. | reverse complement strand
AAACACTGGGATGGATATGGCACAGGCCATGACAAGAGACCCTAACATGAAGGTTCTTATATTGAACGGCATATATGATATAGCAACGGTATTCTACGGCGTTGAACATAGTATTAATCACTTGGGGCTGACGAAAGAGATCAAGGACAACATTATCATGAAATATTACGAAGCAGGACATATGATGTATACACATCAACCTTCGCTTGAGAAATTCAAAAAAGATGTGGCAGCCTTTATTATGGAAACATCAAAATAATCAAGTACAAAAAAAAGCCCTGAAATTAATTTCAGGGCTTTTTTATATCTTCAAATTCAATTATTCCTCTTCTTGTGCATCTTCAGAATCACTAACAAACTCAGTAATTCCCTGATCATGCAGAATGTTATACCATTGTATTACCTTTTTTATGTCACTCGCATAAACACGATCTTCATCATAATTAGGCAATACTTCAAAAAAGTATTCTTCCAATTTTAGCTTTTCAACTTTATGTCCTATTGAGGTTTTCCCACCTTTCTCCTTAAGCTGAATTTTTTGGAAAACTTCGCCCAAAGGTATTTCCTCTTCCAAAGTATAAATGGCAATTTCGGAAAGAACACTCACATTACTTTGCCCACTAATCGTAATCCGCTTCTTATCCAACAACGATTCTGCTACAAAGCCCGAACGTGTTTGGGTCAATAATTGATAAAGACCTGGTTTACCTCCAATCGACAATATTTTATCTAAACTCATTCCAAAAAATTTAAGACGCAAAGATCATACATTTAAACAAATATATAAGACAAATTATCGCGCTTTTTTAATGCTGGGAAAACGCATACGATATTCAACATCTATCTTACCTTTTGATATGTTTACCAACCTTCCCTTTAACAATCGTTTCTTAAGGGATGACAGCTTATCGGTAAATAATACACCTTCAATATGGTCATATTCATGTTGTATGATTCTTGCCAATATACCGTCGAAAGTCGCAGTGTGTTTTTGAAAGTTTTCATCCAAATAAGATAGCGTGATTGTCTCCTTACGGGTAACATCCTCACGAATATCAGGAATACTCAGGCATCCTTCATTAAATACCCAATCATTACCGGTTTCCTCTTCAATTTTGGCATTGATGAATACTTGTTTGAATCCTTCCAGGGTAGTTCTTTCTTTTTCGGAAAGTTCTTCGTCCTCAGCAAATGGTGTGGCATCCACCAAAAATAACCTAACTGGCAAGCCAATTTGCGGAGCTGCCAATCCTACACCACTGGCATTATACATGGTTTCCCACATATTTGTAATTAATTCATTAAGCTTGGGTGAATCCTTATCAATATCCTTTCCTACCTTACGCAGTACAGGGTCGCCATAAGCAACAATAGGTAATACCATTTATTTTCTATTTAAATAAGCCTGTAAAATCAGGGTTGCACTTATCTCATCTACCAACGCCTTATTTTTGCGCTGCTTTTTTTTAATCCCACCTTCAATCATTGATTGAAATGCCATTTTTGATGTAAAACGTTCGTCTTGCCTTTCAACCGGGATTTCAGTGAACGTTCGACTCAAATGCACCAAAAAGGGCTTTATAAATTCCTCGGCTTGTGAAGGTGAATAATCCATTTGTTTAGGCTCACCTACGACAAACTTTTCAACTTTTTCCGCTAAAACATACTTTTTCAAAAATTCAACGAGTTCAACTGTTTTCACGGTTGTAAGGCCGGAAGCAATTAGCTGTAGTTCATCAGTAACAGCAATTCCGGTACGTACCTTTCCATAATCCAATGCGACAATTCTACCCAATTTCAACTTTTTGGCAAAAATAAACCATAAATTGTTATAACTATAAAAACGCGGGACGATTTAGTTCTTTAGCCCGTATATTTGTCAAAATTTTAAGAAGAAAATGACCGAACTAAGACAAATCATTGAAAAGGCCTGGGATAATAGAGCACTTTTAAAAGATCAGAATACGCAAAATGCCATCCGCAAAGTAATTGATTTATTGGATGCTGGCGAATTACGCTGTGCCGAACCAACTGAAAAAGGTTGGCAAATCAATGAATGGGTAAAAAAGGGAGTCGTTCTATATTTTCCAATTCAAAAAATGGTAACTCTTGAAGCTGGTATTTTTGAATATCACGACAAGATTCCGCTTAAAAAAGGGTATAAGGAAAAAGGGATACGCGTTGTACCTCATGCTGTAGCCAGACATGGGGCTTATATTTCTTCAGGCACTATATTAATGCCAAGCTATGTGAATATTGGGGCTTATGTAGATGAAGGTACTATGGTAGACACTTGGGCTACAGTGGGCAGTTGTGCCCAGATCGGAAAAAATGTTCATTTAAGTGGTGGTGTTGGTATTGGAGGTGTTCTTGAGCCCTTACAAGCGGCCCCAGTGATTATTGAGGATAATGCGTTCATAGGTTCAAGATGTATTGTTGTTGAAGGTGTTCGGGTTGAAAAAGAAGCTGTACTTGGAGCAAATGTCGTACTTACAGCTTCAACTAAAATTATTGATGTTACCGGGGATACCCCTGTAGAGCGAAAAGGATTAGTTCCTTCAAGGTCAGTTGTCATCCCAGGAAGTTACACCAAATCGTTCCCCGCAGGTGATTACCAAGTGCCCTGTGCCTTGATTATCGGTACACGAAAAGAAAGCACAAACAAGAAAACCTCTTTGAATGATGCGCTTCGCGAGTATGATGTAGCCGTGTAAAATAGCTGTCACCCCATTTTAACAACCATTTTTAACCCTATTTTCAAGTAGGGTTTTTTTTATTTCAATTGTTTTATAAGTAAGGTGACACGTAATATATAATAAGCTTTGTCCCTTTGTTTTTTATTGGAAAAAGTATCGAAAAACAATTCGTAAGATTTTTCGCTATGAACATACTATTTTTATTATTTTTCTGTTAATAACAAACAAGATTGGCCTAACCAACCGATTAATTTAGCAATATGCCTCAAACCAAAGAAAAAATAACCGCTCTAATAATCACCTATAATGAAATAGGATATATTGAAGAATGCATAGCATCTATTTCCTTTGCAGATGAGATTATAGTGGTTGACTCCTATAGCACGGATGGCACCTACGAATATCTTTTGAACCACCCAAAAGTAAGGGTCATTCAAAATCCATTCAAGAATTTCACAGCTCAAAAGTCATTTACATTAAAACAAGCAACCAACGATTGGGTGTTGTTTTTAGATGCAGATGAAGTTGTGCCAGAAAATCTTAAAAATGAAATAAAAGCAACAATAAACAACAACCCAAAACATGTAGCGTATTGGTTTTATAAAAAATTCATGTTCCAAAAAGAGCGACTGCGCTTTAGTGGTTGGCAGACGGATAAGAACTATAGGCTCTTCAGAAAAAGTAAGGTGAACTTCTCTAATAAGCGGATAGTACACGAAACTTTGGATATTGTTGGTACCACTGGGATCTTTAAGAACAAACTCACCCATTATTGTTACAAGGATTATGAAGTGTACAAAAATAAAATGATGTTGTACGGAAGGTTGAAAGCAAAAGAAGCCTTTAATAAGAACAAAAGATTCAGTTACGCCTTACTATTTCTAAAACCAATATGGAAATTCTTCAATGGCTATATCATTAGACTTGGTTTTCTTGATGGTAAAAAAGGTGTTGTTATTTGTCACCTTGACGCTTTATGCGACGTTGAACGTTATCTTGAACTTCAGCGATTGGAAAGGGAAGAACAGTGGTCCACGGTTTTTAAAACCATGCCTTAATATGCCCTCCCAGTTTTGATTTAAGACCACCCTCTTGTTTATTTTTTAGTATGTTATAAAATAGTAGGTTTGTATATCTTATTGATACTACAAATAAACATTTATACTACAAATGGCATACGATATCACCCTTGAAGGGGAAAATTTAGTGCAAGCAGAGAAGCTGTTGTCCGAAGTGACCACTATATTCGAATCTTGTAAAATAGCCTATTGGCTGGAAGGAGGCACCCTTTTAGGCTTGCGACGTGAAGGAAGGCTATTACCTTGGGATAATGATTTGGACATATCCATACACGAAAGTGAGTCGAATAAAATATCCTTATTACAAAACACATTGAAAAAAGAGGGGTATAGGGTAAGAACACGGGTTTTCGAAAAAGATTCCGATGCTTATAAAAAAGGCGACTTACGAATGATCAAAATACGCACGAAGCGTTTCTTTGGTTTATTAAAGGGTAATGTTTGCTTGGATGTTTTCATAAAATACACCAAGAATGAAAAGACCTATTGGGAAATTGCAAATAAGGTAAAGAATGTTCCCTCTAAATATTACGAGACTTTCAAGACATTGGATTTTAAAGGAAAACCCTATGCTATTCCTGAATTGACCGATGAATATCTTAGCTACCGTTATGGCGATTGGCAAACAGCTGTAAAAGATTGGGATACCTCCAAAGATGACAGGGCTTTATCCTAAGATTTTTGCGAAGTTAATTTTAAGGCATTTTTCAAAATAGTACTACTTACATTCTCCGTATATGGAAAATACTCCATGGCGCAACTTACTTTGGGATACCTACCGCGCCAATCATCGCCGACAGAAATAGCATCTATTTTATAAGTGTCAACAATATTTTGCTTGTCTTTATCAACCTGGGGAATAACTTCATCGACAATACCAATTGATTGTACAACCTTTATTCTTTCGTGAAAAGGGATGACTGGTCTTTTACCCTTCTCTTTTTCGATAAGTTCATCCGTGGAAACACCAACAATCAGGTAATCACAAAGTTCTTTTGATTTTATGAGGATATTCAAATGACCATAGTGGAAAATATCAAAACAACCTGAGGTATACATTCTATTATATTTAGCCTTATCATTAGGTCTCGCTATTATCTTGTAACCTTCAATATCTATAGTCCATTTTTTATCTGGAACGGCTATATACAAATAATCTATGATTTTTGGGATTTCAAATTCATTATCAAGGGTTGAGGAAACCAGGACAATACCCTTGGCGGAATGCTCGGTAATTCTCCAATTCTTGAATCTTTCCTTTAATTTATTTAAATCTAAATCGATCATATCTCCTTTAATACATTGGTGGCAAAACTACAAAATCAAAAATCAACGGGAAATTTCGAAATTAAACCCATTAACCGTTAAGACCATAAACTATTTTATTTAGAAATAAAACAAGTAACTTTGCAAGCACTAGGACCGTTTATAACAAGAACAGTCTAGAGTACGTTTATTTGCTGCGGGTCAGTCTTAAAACAACACCATCTTATGAAAATCGTTATCCTAGCTGCTGGAATTGGTTCCAGATTGGGCAATCCATTTCCTAAACCCTTGACCCCATTGAATAATGGCAAAAGTATAATGGGTATGCAAATAGATAACCTGACCAACCAGTTCAATATCGATGACATCAGTATAGTCGTGGGCTTTAAGAAAGACTTGATCATGGAACGTTTTCCGGAGGTGACTTATATTTATAACCCCTTCTTTGACCGTACCAACACTTCCAAAAGTCTCTTAAAGGCACTAAAGAAAAACAAAGACAAGTCTGTACTTTGGCTGAATGGCGATGTTGTTTTTGACGTTGACTTATTACAAGAGCTACTCCCTTTGATCAAAAAAGAACAGTCTTTTGTCGCTGTCAATACAAGTAAAGTTGCTGAAGAAGAAGTAAAATATACCTTAGAAAACAATTTTATTGACCAACTCTCAAAAAATGTAAAAAATGGCTTGGGAGAGGCTGTTGGAATAAATTTTATTGCCAAAAAGGACATCGAATCGCTAATCAATAGATTAGAGGAATGTGATGACAATGACTATTTTGAGCGTGGGTTGGAATTAGCAATCGAAAAAGACGGTCTACAAGTCAGTGCTGTTGATATATCTGCTTTTGATTGTATGGAAGTCGATTTTAAGGAAGATCTGGATAATGCAAATAACATTTTCCGTTAATGAAGGTGATTCTTTTTTGTCAAAATGCGTATGCATTTGGAATTATGGCTCCTATTCGGGATGTATTGAACACCCATTCCCATGAATTTATCTGGTACTTCCCCAGTAAATTATTAGCATTGTTCCCGAGCAAAAAAGAGAACTTCACAACGAGTATTTTAGATTTACAGTTTTTTCAAAGCGATGTCATTTTTGTACCGGGCAATGAAGTACCCTACTATTTGAGAGGACTTAAAGTTCAGATATTCCATGGACTGGCGGGCGAAAAAAAAGGGCACTTCAGAATAAGGCATTATTTTGACCTTTACCTGACCCAAGGCCCTTATTTCACTAAAAAATTCAATGAACTCAAATCAAAACACCATGACTTTGATGTCATTGAAACCGGTTGGCCTAAATTGGATGTTTATGGCCAAAATCTTAATGCCTTCAATACTGAAAAACAGGATATTCTAAAGGCACATCATACAGATACCATCGTACTTTATGCACCTACCTTTTCCCCTAGTTTAACTTCGGCTCCTTTTCTAATCAAGGAAATTGAAAATCTTGCGATTAAAACCGGGTTTCTGGTCATCGTCAAATTCCATGACCTCATGGTCAAAGAATGGATAATCGCCTATAAAATACTCGCTGAAAAAATACCCAATATCATCTTTCAGGAAGAGAAAAATATTATTAAGTATTTAATTCAGGCTGATATCTTGGTAAGTGATACTTCCTCGGTGATTTATGAATTTCTTTTATTGGACAAACCTGTTATATCCTATAGGAATATTGCGGAAAACATTCAATGGGATGATTCAAGGCAGTATGCTAACCTATCGGAAAAAGTTATTGATAATTTAAAGAACGACCCTTTTTCAGAACAACGGAACATTATCAACCAACAATTTCATCCTTATAAAGACGGGCAATCGGCCCAAAGAATGTTGAGTGCTGTTGAACATTATATTGCGGAGAATGGAGTACCAGAAAGCAGAAAATTATCCGTTGCCCGTAAAATAAAGATCAATACCATTTTTGGCAAACCAATCCTGGATATTTGGGACAAAAAAAAGAAGCGAAAAATTACGGCATTGCTAATTACATTCAACGAGGTAACTAACATTGATGCTGTTTTAGAGAATATAAGCTTCGCAGATGAGATTGTCATCATTGATTCCTTTAGTACGGATGGCACTGTTGAAAAAATAAAAGAACACCCAAATACAAAACTCATACAACGCCCTTTTAAAAACTATACGGATCAAAAATCGTTCGCTATGGAACAGGCATCGAATGATTGGGTCTTATTTATGGATGCTGATGAACGTTTAACCGATACCTTAAAAAATGAAATTCTTAAAACCGTCAATACAGAAGGACTGGTACCTGTTGCTTTTATGTTTTTAAGAACATTCATGTTCAAAAACAAAGTACTTCGTTATAGTGGATGGCAGAGCGATAAGAATTATCGCCTTTTCAGAAAGAGTAAAGTACATTTTGATAATAGCCGAATAGTTCATGAAACCTTGATCGTTAATGGTAAATCTGGAATAATGAAAAACAAATTGATCCATTATTCCTATAGTGACTATGAAGATTATAAGGGCAAAATGATCAAATATGGTCAAATGAAGGCGATTGAAGAGCATCAGAAAAACAAAAAGGCATATCCGTATCACTTTGTATTTAGACCATTGTACAAATTTTTTAATCATTATATATTGCGGTTAGGAATTTTGGATGGTAGAAAGGGAATTACCATCTGTTATCTGAATGCCTTGGGCGTATATTCCAGATATAAAGAACTGAAGCGTTTAAGAGCACTAAAAACACTTTCAAGTTCATGAACGATTTTACTAACGAAATAAATAAGTGCATAGCAGTAATGTCCGAAGGCGGACTTATACTTTACCCTACCGACACAGTCTGGGGAATTGGTTGCGATGCAACGAATGAGGTTGCTGTAGAAAAAGTTTATCAACTAAAACAACGTGCAGATTCCAAAGCCCTGATTTGTTTGGTTGCCAATGATGCTATGTTGGAAAGACATGTTGAACATGTGCCTGAAGTGGCCTATGATATTTTAGATCTAGCAAACAAACCCACTACCATCATTTACGACAAACCTATTGCATTGGCCAAAAACGCAATTGCCCAGGATAACACGATGGCTATTAGGGTCGCTTCCGATAAATTTTGCCAATATTTGATTAACAAATTCAAGAAACCAAACATCTCGACCTCTGCCAATATTGCTGGCGATCTAACCCCTAAGCGCTTTGGTGAAATAAGTGATGTTATTTTAAAAGGTGTTGACTATATCGTAAATTTACAGCATGATAAAAAAACCGGACCAGCATCATCCATAATTAAATTGGGCAATGATGGAAGGGTAAAAGTGATCCGTGAGTAACCAATATTAAGTAAAAATAAATCAGAAAAAGCTCCTCCCTTCTGAAGAAGGGAGGTGGATCTTGGCAAAGCCGAGAGACGGAGGGTTTGAAAACACCTAGTTCAGATTAGAGAATTTCAAGAAGCGTAAAAAAGCCAAAGTTCAGGATTTTAAACTCCCCTTTCTTCCGATAAATCGGAATTCATTCCCCTGTTTCGCTAAAGAGGGGAAGCTTTTACATTTTAAAACAAAATGACGCAAGGCAACCACAAAAAAGCACTGCAAGAACCTATTTTCAATATACTTACAGCAGCGGCAGATGAACTTGCCATTGACTGTTATGTTATTGGAGGCTTTGTACGCGATTATCTGCTACAAAAAAGTATTCCCAAAGACATCGATGTTGTTGCTGTTGGTAGTGGAATAGCCCTTGCACGAAAAGTGGCTTCATTATTACCCGGAAATCCTAAAATATCGATTTTCAAGAACTTTGGTACAGCAATGATTAAATACAAAGACCTGGAATTGGAGTTTGTCGGTGCCCGTAAAGAAAGTTACCATCATGACAGTAGAAAACCCGTTGTTGAAGATGGCACCTTAAAAGAAGACCAGGAACGACGTGATTTTACAATAAACGCGCTGGCATTGTCATTGAACAAAGAAGGTTTCGGCGATTTATTAGATCCCTTCGATGGGATAAATGACCTCGAAAAAAAGATTATTAGAACACCACTGGAGCCAGGAAT
>JBATIW010000583.1:0-9661 GCA_049668005.1 Maribacter sp. | reverse complement strand
CGCTAATTCAATGGGTGAACCTATTCCCATTAACGAAGCCGAGGATTACATTTTTGGGATGGTTTTATTTAATGATTGGAGTGCCCGCGATATTCAAAAATGGGAATATGTGCCTTTGGGGCCTTTTTTAGCAAAGAGTTTTGCTTCTTCCATCTCGCCATGGATTGTGACCTTGGATGCCCTGGAACCTTTTAGGACCAAAGGACCTAAGCAAGATCCAGTACCCTTGCCTTATCTAACACAAGAGGGTAACCACAGTTTTGATATTCATTTAGAATTAGACATAATCACGGATAAAGGAATATCGACAACAGTTTCAAAATCCAATTTCAAATATATGTATTGGACTATGGCCCAGCAATTGGCACACCATACCGTTAACGGCTGTAAAGTTAACAGTGGGGATATGATGGGTAGTGGCACCATCTCTGGTCCTACCCCTGATTCCTATGGATCAATGCTTGAATTAGCCTGGCAGGGTACAAAACCAGTACAGCTGAACGATGGTAGTGAGCGAAAGTTCGTTCAAGATAACGACACCGTGGTAATACGGGGCTTTTGCAAAGATAAGGGGCAAAGAATAGGTTTTGGCGAAGTCGCTACTAAATTACTTCCCATATTTGAATCGAAATCCAAAAAATAGCCTCTAAAAAGGTTTTTTCATCGAGACAATACGATAGTTTATCGTTTTACGTTATCAACAAAGACAGTTTTGGCACGAGTGTTGAAATTGTACTATGAAACGATAAATTTAAACGTCATGAAAAGAGTTTTACTATTAAGCGGAATATTACTTTTTATTATAGCCTGTGGTGGGGTTAAAAAAACCCAAAAGTCTATAAATACTGGTAATTATTTGAACGCCATTAACAGTGCCGTACAAAGGTTGGCCGACAACAAAGACAAAAAGGGCAACCAAACCTATGTTCTTTTACTGGAGGAAGCTTTCCAAAAAAATACGGAAAGAGAAATGGAGCGTATAACTTATTTGAAAAAAGATGGCAACCCAGCTAATCTTGAAGCCATTTTCACCAGTTATAAAAACCTAGATCGTATTCAGGAAACCATTAAGCCATTGTTGCCCTTACAAGTTCACGATGAAAATAGATATGCAGAGTTTTCCTTTAAAAACTATAATAATGATATCATTACTACTAAGGAAGAGCTTTCTGCCTATTTATATGACAATGCGTTGAATCTACTTCAAAATGCCACAAATAAGAGGGATTACAGACAATCTTTCGATGATTTCATCTACTTGAATGAAATTAATCCCGGATATTCTGACAGCAAGAGTAAAATGGAAGAAGCCTATGATAAGGGTCAGGATTATGTAAGGGTTGGTATGGTTAATAATACGGATAAGATCATTCCTGTAAAATTAGAGGAAGAGTTGTTAAATTTCAACACCTTTGGATTAGAGGATAAGTGGACGAAGTACCATACGAATCACCTTTCTTATATTACCTATGATTATGAAATGCAAGTTGAATTGAGGGAAATCAATATTTCGCCTGAACAAGTAAACGAAAAGCAGGTCATAAAAGAAAAGCAGGTAAAAGATGGTTTTCAATATGTTCTTGATAATGACGGGAACGTTGTAAAAGATAGTTTAGGGAATGATATTAAAATCGATAAATTCAAAACTGTCAAATGTAATTTTTATCAATTCACACAATTCAAAACTGCTCAGGTTACAGGATTGGTTAGTTTTTCGGATTTGGAAACAAAGCAAAGAATAAACTCTTATCCTTTATCCAGTGAATTTGTATTTGAGCATGTATATGCCAACTACAATGGTGATAAAAGGGCATTGGACAATGATTTGGTCTCATTGCTTAACTTGGCAGCGGTACCATTCCCATCAAATGAACAAATGGTTTATGATGCTGGGGAAGACTTAAAAGGCCGATTAAAAGGAATTCTGACCAGGCATAGATTCAACTAATAAAAAAAGCCCTGACATTGCTGTCAGGGCTTTTTTTATTGATATTCAGTTAAATCAATATGATTAATGTCTCCGTGTGAACCATGGGTAACAGCCACTCCATTGCGAATAACCAAAAGCTGGGGAGACTGATGCAATACTTGGAATCTGTTGCTGGTTTCATTGGAAACTTTCCTGTAGCTATGTAAATCCAAAAAGTGCAAATCAAAAAAGTCCTTCGAAAAATTATAATTGGCGTTAAAAGTATTCAATACCATGCTACTTATGCCACAGCTAGTCGAATGTTTGAATATAACTTGCGTTTTAGTTTTTGATTTTTCCGCTATTTCTTCGAATTGATCTACTGAAACCAAAGGCCTCCAAGGTACCTGCTTCTTCTCTTTCTCCGTTTCATCACTTGTCTTGCCAAATAGGCCATTGAATAATCCCATATTTTACTATTTATCTCTAAGTCGTGTATTCACCAATTCCTTACTACTGCCGAAATGTCCTGCTAATATTGACTTTAACCGACATTTTGTCTGCTTGAAGCGCTTGGTAAGGTTGTTGACATTGAAGTATCAAAAGTAGACTATAACTAGAAAATACGCCTAATATGAACTTTAATAATTTTACAATAAAATCACAAGAGGCCGTTCAGCTTGCACAACAGGTTGCGCAAGAATTGGGTCATCAACAAATTGAAAATGAACACATTTTCAAAGCTATCACACAGGTAGACGAAAACGTGCTTCCTTTTATATTAAAGAAACTGAATGTCAATATTACTTTATTAAACCAGATTCTTGAAAAAGAATTGGAGAGTTTCCCTAAAGTTTCAGGGGGTGAAATCATGGTTTCCCGAGAAGCAGGCAAAAGTCTGAATGAAGCTGGAATAATCGCGAAGAAAATGGAAGATGAATATGTTTCCATTGAACATTTAGTATTGGCCATATTTAAATCTAAGAGTAAAATCGCCCAAATTCTAAAAGACCAAGGAGTCACGGAGAAACATCTTAAGGCTGCAATAGAAGAACTTCGCAAAGGGGGTAAGGTAACATCACAGAGCGCTGAAGAGACCTACAACGCTCTTGACAAGTATGCCCTTAACCTGAACAAAATGGCCGATAGTGGCAAATTGGATCCTGTTATAGGTCGTGATGAGGAAATTCGACGTATTCTTCAGATACTTTCAAGGAGAACCAAGAACAACCCTATGCTTGTGGGAGAACCCGGTGTGGGGAAAACGGCCATTGCTGAAGGACTGGCCCATAGAATCATACAAGGCGATATTCCAGAGAACCTAAAAGATAAAGTTATCTATTCTTTGGATATGGGCGCGCTGATTGCCGGCGCAAAATATAAAGGGGAATTTGAGGAGCGCTTAAAAGCAGTCATCAAAGAAGTTACCTCATCGGACGGAAATATAGTCCTCTTCATAGATGAAATACATACTCTTGTTGGAGCCGGAGGTGGCCAAGGCGCTATGGATGCAGCAAATATTCTTAAACCTGCACTAGCCAGGGGTGAACTGAGGGCAATAGGCGCAACTACATTAGATGAATACCAAAAGTATTTTGAAAAAGACAAAGCCTTGGAACGAAGATTTCAAAAGGTAATTGTAAATGAACCGGATACAGAAAGTGCTATTTCAATCCTGAGGGGTATTAAAGAAAAATACGAAGCACACCACAAAGTGCGTATTAAGGATGAAGCTGTAATCGCTGCCGTAGAACTTTCACAACGCTATATCACGAATCGATTTTTACCTGATAAAGCCATTGACTTAATGGACGAAGCCGCCTCTAAACTCCGAATGGAAATTAATTCCAAACCGGAAGAATTAGACGTACTTGACAGGAAAATAATGCAGTTGGAGATTGAAATAGAAGCAATTAAAAGGGAAGATGATCAAGCAAAACTAAAAGTATTGAATATAGACCTTGCTAATTTCAAGGAAAAACGCAATGGGGTTTTTGCCCAGTGGGAAAGTGAAAAAACAGTGGTTGATTCTATTCAGAAAGTAAAACACGACATAGAGGACTTTAAACTTGAGGCCGAACGCGCCGAACGTAGTGGGGACTATGGTAAAGTTGCAGAACTACGCTATGGTAAAATAAAAGAAGCCCAGCTAAAGTTGGAAGGTTTGCAAAATGAACTGATGGAACAACAAAAGGGCGAAACGCTTATCAAGGAAGAAGTCACAAATGAGGACATCGCTGAAGTTGTAGCTAAGTGGACGGGCATTCCGGTTACCAAAATGTTGCAAAGTGAACGGGAAAAATTGTTGCAATTGGAAGAAGTACTTCACAAACGCGTAGTGGGACAGGAGGAAGCTATCCAAGCTGTTTCCGATGCCATTCGCAGAAGTAGAGCGGGACTCCAAGATACTAAAAAGCCAATTGGATCATTCCTGTTTCTAGGTACTACAGGGGTAGGTAAAACAGAACTTGCCAAAACCCTTGCCGCTTATTTGTTCGATGATGAAAACGCAATGACAAGAATCGATATGAGCGAATATCAGGAAAGGCATTCGGTTAGTAGGTTAATAGGTGCTCCTCCAGGATACATTGGCTATGATGAAGGCGGACAGCTTACTGAAGCGGTAAGAAGAAGACCTTATTCGGTTATTTTGTTGGATGAAATTGAAAAAGCACATCCGGATACCTTCAATATTCTATTACAGGTTCTTGATGAAGGACGACTAACTGATAATAAGGGCAGGGTTGCCGATTTCAAGAATACCATAATAATTATGACCAGTAATATGGGTAGCCATATTATCCAAGAAACTTTCGAGAACAACAAAGACATCTATAGTGCATCAGAAGCAGCTCGTATAGAGGTACTTGGACTTTTAAGAAAAACCATACGCCCTGAATTCCTAAACAGGATTGATGATATCATCATGTTCACACCGTTAAGCAAGGAGAATATCACGAAAATCGTAATACTCCAATTAGATATGTTGAAAAAAATGTTGAGCAAGCAGCATATCACCATAGATGCAACTGAGGAAGCTATAGCGCATCTGTCCAACAAGGGATATGACCCTCAATATGGTGCAAGACCCATAAAAAGAGTGATTCAAAAAGAAGTGTTGAATAATTTATCCAAAGAACTTTTAGCTGGAACTATTAAAGCAGAGAGCGTTGTATTAATAGATTCATTTAATGACCAACTGGTCTTTAGAAACCAAGATGAATTGGTGAACTGATAATTTTAAATAACAAAAAGAAAGGCATTCGATAAACGAATGCCTTTTTTTATTAACAATATATACCATGCAGTATATAATTATTTATATTCGTATAAAATAACTTTACCATGACAACGAAAGCTGAAAGAACAACTGCTTTTATCATTGAAACTGTTGCCCCTGTATTTAATAAGCATGGTTATGTTGGCACCAGTATGAGCGACCTCACGGAAGCTACTGGTTTAACCAAAGGTGCACTTTACGGTAATTTTGAAAATAAGGAAGCTTTGGCGTTGGCGGCCTACGAATACAGTATTAATAAATTGCTCAACGCGTTAGACGAATGTCTGGACATAGAGGGAGATTCTCTGAAAAAACTTTTTTCACTTACTAAATTCTATCGCAATTACGATATTTTCACTTTAGGGATAGGTGGTTGTCCCGTATTGAATGTTGGTGTTGACGCCCGACATAACAATAAGCAATTGGCTGCTGCGGCAAGCGAAACAATAAAGGAAATAGAAGGAAAGATTGCCTTGGTACTAGAGAACGGTGTGAACAATAAAGAAATACATTTGCCAGTACCCCCACTTCAGTTCGCAAAACAGTTATACACTATGCTTCAAGGAGCTATTGCGATGAGTACAATTACCAGTGACCGAAAATATCTTATGAATACCGTTGCTTACTTAGAGGTGTTGATCAACAAAGAAATTAAAAAATAAGTTTCTTGTCTTATTCTACCTTCACCCTAAAAATCGACATCTCATCAGTGTAACGCCCATTGAATTTACTATCTCTTGCCTTACGTGCCTCGTCCAGGGTATCATATCTTTCTAAATAAACGTAGTTGTATTTATCCTTGCTTCTAAAGAATGATTTTGGTTCTAGGCCTTTCTTGGTAAGATCGGCCATAAAAGCATCAAAATATTTTTTGGTTGCGAAAACATTCGCAATTAGGTAATATCCTGGGATAAGACCATCTTCTCCCACAACTTCCTTATATTTCTCACCTGCTTGTGGCTTATCCTTTTCAGTTTGTTGTGCAAGCTGTTCCAATCGTGCTTTTTCTTTAGCGGCCGTTTCCGCAGCAATTTTAGCCTTATTTATGGAATCGGTTTTTCGCTGTTGCGCTATACGCTGTGCAGCGACCAAAGCCTCAGCTTCATTTGCTTTTTTAATGGAATCAAGTTTAATTTGGTTCTTACGTCTTTCTGCTTCGATCAATGCCTTTTCTTTATCAATAGCGGCAAGGGAATCCAATCGTCTCAGCTTGGAAATCCGCTCCTTGACCACGGCCTCTCGTTGTTTGGCTTTACTAATAGAATCTGCTCTAAGCTCTTGCTCTTTTCGTAAATTCGTCGCAACAGCTGCTTCTTTCTTGACTAGGGCAAGTGAATCTTTGGCCTTAACCCTAAAAATCGACATCTTATCAGGGTAACGCCCATTGAATTTGCTATCTCTTGCTTTACTTGCCTCGTCCAGGGTATTATATCGTTCTAAATAAACGTAGTTGAATTTATCCTTGCTTCTAAAGAATGATTTTGGTTTTAGGCCTTTCTTGGTAAGAGCGGCCATAAAAGCATCAAAATATTTTTTTGTTCCAAAAACATTGGCAATTAGGTAATATCCTGGGATAAGACCATCTTCGCCCAAAACTTCCTTATATCTCTCCACTGCTTGTGGCTTATCCTTTTCAATTTGTTGTGCAAGCTGTTCCAATCGTGCTTTTTCTTTAGCGGCCGTTTCCGCAGCAATTTTAGACTCACTTATGGAATCGGTTTTCCGTTGTTGTTCTTTGCGTTGTGCTGCTACCAGAGCTTCAGCCTCTTCAGTTGTTTTAATGGAATCTGTTCTACGCTCCTGCTCCTTGCGTGAACTGGCCGTTATAGCCGTCTCTTTCTTAATTAATTCTAGTGAATCCCTGGTCTTTTTCCGAATCTCTTTTTGCAGTTCCTTGGCATTACGCTTGGCCGCAATGGCCTCAGCTTTTGACATTTCTTCCTTCACATTGTCAACTTCTGCAATTTCCTCAAGTTCTTTTTCTTCCTCTTCCTCATCAAAATCAGATATTTTCTTTCGAGTTATCACATTTCCAAAATCATAGGCTGTAACCAATTCAAAAGTTGGATCGTTCCCTTTCAAATCAGATTTCGTACCAAATTCAACTAGAGCTCCAATCGACAAACGTTGCATAAAACGACCTCCACCCCCTATTGATAATCCGTAATAGCTGTTATAGCCTGTTTGAGCCCAAAATTTATTCGTCGTTAGAAAACCCCTCACTCCAATTTGGGCATCATAACCTGGAATTGACTTAACATATATCATAGGGCTTATAACAGAAGTACTGTCTGATCTCAGTATAGTTACCGGAAAATCGTAGGCTGCTGTCCCCAGATATATTCTTTCCCCAGATTGGGAATTCCGCTCTTTTTCAGTAGTGTTATACGCAACCATATTTTCAGAAGCGAGGCCTACACTTAAGCGATCATATGTAAATTGTATTCCAGGTGCCAATTGTAGAATAAAATCATTTGAGGTACCCAATTGAGGTAATATTATTTGTGGATCACTTTGAAAACGGTTATTGGTAAATTCTTGCTGGAAACCAAACAGATTAAGTCCAAAGGCTATGCTTGCACGGTCATTGATCTCATACCGATATGCATAATTCAAAACGCCACCGGTATTCAAGAAAACGCCAGTATTATGTTGGTAAAACCCTGCAGCTATGGAAGAAGAACGATTTAATTTACCCGTATAATTAAAAAACAAGGTGGTAGGGTCGCCATCAATCATCTGCCACTGCCAGCGACTCCATAAGCCAATAGATTGCGAATTTTCGTAATTGACCGAAAAAGCCGGATTGAAAATACTTGAATTACTGTTAGTGAGATTATGCTGTCTTAAATCCAAAGGAAGGGTCACTTCCTGTGCATGCAAGGCACATACAACCATTAATAATAAAAGTGTTGGATTGAATTTCAGCATATGCAAAAAAACGAAAAAACCATGGGTTTTACATACTATTTTATACTATATTTAGTTAGATTAAGAGAAAAGTTTCAACCAAACTAATTACTGAATATGAAGGTTTTAAAAATAGTATTGATTTTTGTTCTCGTGTTAGGTGTCTTCAGTTGCAAGGATGACCCCATTGTGGAAGATACGGTTACAACCTATTATTTTATAAGACATGCAGAAAAAGACAGGTCTAACCCTGAAAATGTTGACCCGGAATTGACTCAGAAAGGCTTGGGTAGAGCTATGCACTGGGCAGAAATCATGAATGATGTTGCGATTGACGCTATTTATACAACAGATTATGAAAGAACGCAAATGACCGCAGCCCCTATTGCAGTAAAGAAAAACCTTACCGTTCAAATTTATGACTTCGGAACTATTGATATAGAGCAGTTCAAGGTTGAAAATCTAAATAAAAAAGTGGTGGTGGTTGGCCATAGTAATACCACTCCGGAATTTGTCAACAAAATGATAGGTCAGGAAAAATATGATCAGATTGATGACCATCAAAATGGAAGTTTATTCATTGTTGAGCTCGTCAATGGTATCGCGACCGATATGCGTTTGAACTTTAATTGTAATTGCCCGGACTAACAGTAATATTTTCCAATTCAATTTTTGATAATAACTCCAATTCCCCTTTCTGGTACAAGTTGTCTATCCCATAAATGGATTGATTGTCTTTAATGGGCTTAAAGTTTTTGTAATCTACAAACCGAATGCCATTTACGTTTCTTTCATTAAAAGCCACACGAAAACGTAATCCGCCATCACCATCATGAAATACATAAGCCAAATAGTCTGGCTTATGCGATTCGGTATTGAACCAATAGATATACACATCATCAAAGTCATCGCCTCCATTTTCTTGTTTGAAAGTCACTTTGATTTTGTGATATTTTTTATCCTTAATTACAACTTCATCCAAATATTCCTTGATTACTGCTGGGTCATTAAGCCCATATGGCAAATAGGCGAAATAATGCACTGAATTGACCGAATTGGCATAAGCTCTGGCCAAGGAATCTGGGATTTGTGCCAATTTACCGTCAACATAACGTTCAAAGTCGTGGGTGGTCTTAACATCGACCAAGTCCAAAGTATCGTTCTTAAGAATTCGTTTCAATATTTTCTTTCCGCCAATACGCTCCTGAATATACTTTCTACCCCTAAAATCAAAAGATATATCACTGGTCTTATAAAGTTCACCCCCACTAACCGCAATACCCCTATTCACAATCTGCTGCGCACTTATTTTTGTTGCTTCGTTTTGTTTACAGGAAATAATTGCAACCAAAATCACGATCATCAAAGTCTTATTCATATGCTTCATTTGTAAAGAGTTCGTAAATATGCCTTGAAGTTTACAAAAATCAACCAATAAATCCAATTTAATGAAATTGCATATAGCATTATTGTTGCTACTTTTGTGCAGTCATGCAGAACAAGATCAACATAAAGAATAAAAAGGCGCGGTTTGAATATGAGATCCTTGATAAGTATACCGC
>JBATIW010000582.1:0-8539 GCA_049668005.1 Maribacter sp. | reverse complement strand
ATACAAGGAATTATCAACACATCTTAAAATATATACGTGGTAGGTATTCATAATTATAAAACCCTTCGACTGCGCTCAGGATGACATATGTTTTTTAATTTATCAAACGTCTTCGCGAACGCAGTGAAGCGATCCCAAGAGGAAGGTTCCTATCATGAGATCACTTCGTCGCATCGCTCCTTGAGCATACTACATAGTATTCTATTTCCCTAACATAAGAAGTTCATTGCATTTTATTTCCGTGATGTATCTTTTTTCACCTTCCTTGTTTTCATAAGAACGATGTACAAGCTTCCCTTCAACAGCAACTTCATTGCCTTTGGTCAAATAGTTCTCGACAATCTCCGCAGTCTTGCCCCAGGCAACTACATTATGCCATTGGGTATCCGTTACCTTCTCACCTTTGGCATTTTTATAAGTTTCGTTTGTGGCGATTGAAAATTTGGCGAGTTTGGTACCGCCATCCAAGTTTACAATTTCTGGGTCATTCCCCAAGTTTCCAATCAACTGTACTTTGTTTCTAAGTGCGTTCATAATTTCTAATTTTTCGTGTTAAACAGTTAATACTATCGAACCTCCTTGATCCGACATGGCAAACATATAACGGAGTGGAAAAACTATTCGGTTACAAAATACTTACTTTCGTTTGTAAACATTTGTAGTCGTTTATATTTATTTTTTATATTGATTATCAGATTATTACAAAAAATAATTTGTAACAACTAATCATTATCTTTATACGGCTTTATCAAAACAAAGAGGCATCCAAATACAAAATAGGACAAGAAAAGTAATTACATTATCATAATACGATTAGGGATTTTTAGCAAATTCGGAAATTTTCCAAATGTTCCATAAAAGTCTAAGGACGATTTCGAATAAATTGCCAATCTTTAGGATCAATATATAAATAAGTAACCAACAAAGATGAAAGAACTAATACTTAATAGCATTGAATACGTTGCAATTTTTGTTGGCATTCTTCTAATGACCATTGTAGTGGCATTTTTAGTGAATCGTTTTTTCAAACGGTTGATTCGACGTTCAACGGACGACATGATAAACGACCCAACGAATTACCAATTTTTACGCCATGCTATTACTGCCATAATATACATTGTCGGATTTAGTATTGCCATATATTCCATGCCAAATTTAAGGGCTTTGGCAAGTTCACTTTTGGCAGGCGCAGGAATTCTTGCTGTAGCCATCGGTTTTGCATCCCAACAGGCATTAAGCAATATAATAAGTGGGGTCTTTATAATCGTTTTTAAACCATTCAGGGTAAACGATAGGGTTAAATTAAGGGACATGAACGGTATCATAGAAGATATTACCTTAAGACATACGGTAATCAGGGATTTTGAAAACAAAAGAATCATCATACCAAATTCATTGATCAGCGAAGAAATCATAGTCAATTCCGATTTCGGGGACGACAAAATCTGTAAATGGATAGAAATTGGAATCAGCTATGATTCAAACATTGAAAAGGCAAGGGCTTTAATAAAAGAGGAAATTTTAAATCATCCACTACATATTGATCCAAGAAGCCCAAAGCAAATTGAAGAAGGGGAAGAATTAGCCCCTGTCAAAGTTATTGGATTAGGGGATTCCTCCATTAACCTGAGAGGTTGGGCCTGGGCAAAAGATTCTGCAGATGCATTCAAAATGGGATGTGATTTATATGAAAAAATAAAAAACAAATTTGATGACGAGGGTATTGAAATTCCTTTCCCCCATAGAACACTTGTTCACAAAAATAATCAACCTCAATAAAACGAAACCTGATGAGCAAAAGACGAAAAAAAGCTGGATTACCTCCTGGTTCCGTAATTTTTACTGGTAATAAGAAAGTTGAAAAGATACTGATCCATTATCTTCAGTATGATGGTGAAAATCTAGAAGAAAAAGTATTGGACAACCACAATGAATCTATGTTTCATCAATCACCTGAAGATAAGATCGATTGGTATGACATACGTGGAATACATGATTCAGAATTGATTCAGTTGTTAGGGACAACATTCAATATTCACCAATTGATATTAGAGGATATTGCCGATGTCCATCAACGACCTAAATTTGAAGAATACGAAAACGGCAACTTCATTACCCTACGGGCATTGCATTTTGATAAAAACATAAACAAGGTTTCAACTGAACAAGTGACCCTATATTTTAGAACAGGTTTTGTTGCAACCTTTCAAGAGACTGCAAGTGATTTATTTGATGCTGTACGGCAACGAATCCATAATGGTAGAGGTAAGATCAGACACCGCGGAGCCGACTATCTTGCCTACGCCATTATAGATGTTATCGTTGACAACTATTATTTGGTCATGGAAGAAATCGAGACAGTTATAGAATCTTTGGAAGATAAATTAATAAATAATGAAGAAACAAATATCAAAGGGGAGATTCATGGACTCAAAAAAGAATTACTCCTGTTGCGGAAATCCATTTCCCCATTAAGAGAAGCCATAGGGCGTTTTTCGAAAACAGATAGTTCCTTTGTAGAAGAGAACAGCATCGTTTTCATTCGTGATCTTTATGACCATACGATACAGGTCATGGACATGGTCGATAATTATAGGGATATGTTGAATGGATTGCAGGACCTCTATTTAACTGAAGTCAGTTTTAAAATGAATAAGGTAATGCAACTGCTTACATTGATCGCCACTATTTTCATCCCATTAACTTTCATAGCAGGCATTTATGGAATGAATTTTGACTATATGCCAGAACTGCAATGGAAGTATGGTTATTTTGTTTTGCTGGGGATAATGCTGATTATTTTTGTTGGATTACTACTCTATTTTAAACAAAAAAAATGGATTTAAATGTCCAGAAATAATATTTACTTAGCACTGTTCATTATTTTAAAATTTGCACTTCAGTATTTTCTATTAAGTCCTGAATACGAATTACAGCGCGATGAATTTCTTCATTTAGATCAGGCCAACCACTTGGCATGGGGCTATTTATCAGTGCCCCCAGTAACCTCCTGGATTTCCACCATTATAAAACTTTTGGGAAATTCAGTGTTCTGGGTCAAATTTTTCCCTGCACTTTTCGGCGCATTGACCATTGTGATTGTTTGGAAGACCATTCAAGAACTTAAGGGGAACACCTATGCCTTGATCCTAGGCGCCACTTGTGTCTTGTTTTCAGCCCTACTACGCTTAAATACGCTCTATCAACCCAATTCCTTGGATATATTGTGTTGGACCACTTTCTTCTATTTGGTTATTAAGTACATTAATTCGGAAAACCGAAACTGGCTCTATGCGATTGCCATCGTATTCACAATAGGGTTTCTGAACAAATACAATATGATGTTTTTACTTTTTGGGCTCGTTCCAGCCGTTTTATTGACCCCGCAACGAAAGGTATTAACAAAGAAAGGATTTTATTGGGCTGTTCTACTCGCACTCATTCTTATCTTACCCAACCTCTTATGGCAATACCAACATGATTTCCCTGTGATTCGTCACTTAAAGGAATTGTCTGATACCCAATTGGTGCATGTAGACAGATTGGGTTTCTTAACATCACAACTATTCTTTTTCTTTGGTTCATTGCTAGTTATTTTATCTGGCTTTTATGCACTGCTATTTTATAGGCCTTATAAAAACTATCGCTTTTTCTTTTGGGCCTTTTTATTTACAATATCCGGTTTTCTGTATTTCAAGGCCAAAGATTATTACGCCATTGGGCTATATCCTGTTTATATTGCTTTCGGCTCTGTTTTTTTAGGAAATATACTGAATCAGGGTTGGAAAAAATACCTAAGGCCAGTTTTGATTGCTTTCCCGATATTATTTTTCATTCCGATGTATAATTTAGTCTTTCCGAATAAAAGCCCCGAATACATTGTAGAAAATACAGAGCGCTACAAAGCAATGGGAATGCTACGTTGGGAAGACGGTAAAGACCATGATCTCCCCCAGGATTTTGCAGATATGTTGGGTTGGAAAGAATTGGCTGCAAAGGTAGATAAGGCTTATGCCGCTATTCCAAATTCTATTGAAACATTGGTTCTATGTGACAACTATGGCCAGGCCGGGGCTATAAATTTCTATTCAAAAAAAGGTATTCAGGCAGTATCTTTCAATGCGGACTATATCAATTGGTTTAATTTGGATCAAAGATACACCAACATCATTAGGGTAATAAACTATTCGGAAAGGGAAGAGGAGTTTTTAGAAACTAGCTCTTATTTTAAAACGTCCTCTGTTGTGGATTCAATTACCAATAAATATGCTCGTGAAAAAGGTACAACAATTTGTACATTCCTGGATGCAAAGGGAGATATCAATGAGGTAATCGGGAGCGAGATCAATGAGCGGTTGAACGACCACTAAACTGGACAAATACTATATAAAAGAATAAAGGCATTTAGCCAACAATTTACTGCAATTTGAATAGCAATAAAACAACAGATGAAAATAACAAAATTGGTTTTTAACGCTTTATTAGTCACAATTTTACTTACGTCATGTAATTCACAGCAAGAAAGTAAATCAACCGCCATCCCGGAATACAAACCCGATGACCAAGAACTGCACAATAGCATTGTTGCCATGGACAAAGCTTATTTTGATGCCTACAATAGTTGCGATTTGATTACGCAAACCAAAATGTATTCGGATGCCATTGAATTTTACCATGATAAAGGAGGGGTAATGACCGTAAAACAGGATATCATTGATGCCCTGGAAAAAAACATTTGTGGTAAAGTAACCAGGGAATTGGTAGAAGGCAGTATAGAGGTGTACCCCATCAAGGATTATGGTGCCGTACAATTGGGATATCATAAATTCCACAATAATCAAGAACCCGATGCCCCGTCTAAACCAAGTAAGTTCATTATGCTTTGGCAATATCAAAATAATGAATGGAAAATAACAAAGGTCATTAGCCTGCATTAGCCCCAACTTGGAATACCCAAATCAGAAACAACTTTAAAAGTCAGTAGAAAAGTTTAGCTATCTAAGGACTTGTTCAAAACAAAATTGCTTGCTTTTTATTCGAAGGGTACTTAAGGATGTTTCGACTATCTTTAAAATTAAAAGCAAAGTGAATATGAATACTTTAAAAAAGAGTTTGCTAGTATTGGCTATTTTCTCAGCATTGAGCGCCAGTGTAGCACAAACCGATTCCAAGTCCGCACAATTAATTGATGCTTTGGTTGCTATAAACGGAGGTTATGAAAAATTGGCTTCTAAAAAGGACGTCCAATTCACTTATATCTATGATAATTTTGATCAAGGGAGGGATGTATCAACAGAACGTCATATTTTTCATGGAGAACACTCTTGGGGTTCCTATAAGGAACACAAGCGTAACGTATTTCCTGACAAAGAAGGACTTGCCGTACAGTCCTTGGTACATGGTAAACCAACATTGAGTTTGGACGGTATGGAAATTACAGATGAAAAAGCACTTGGGGGAACCGTATTTTTAAGAAAAGTGAATTTTTATTGGTTTACGATGATGTATAAATTAAAAGATCCTGGCACAAACTATAAATATTTGGGCACTGAAGAAATCAATGGTATTCAATATGATAAAGTGAGTTTAAAATACGATGCGGATGTTACAAAAAAAGAGAAAAATGATGAATATATTCTTTACTTCAATCCAAATACACACCTCATAGACCTGTTTTTCTTTTCGTTGCCTGATTGGGGCATCAATGAACCTATTCTAAAAATGACTTTGGATTACGAAGTGGTCGATGGGCTATACATTTCTACGGTTCGCAAATCCTATGGCCCCAATGAAAAAGCAGAGTACCAACAAAACGGTGCATACACTTTTAAGGATATCACTTTTAACAATGGGTTCAAGCCCGAGGATTTTGTTCAGAAATTTTAGGTATGTACCTATAGTGCGATAAACTTTAAAAGGGAGCTAATGGCATGTTTTAGTTCCCTTTTTTCTTAAGCGTTGGTTGATAAAGATAGAATTAACAACTTCAACACTTCTCACTTTTATTACAAACCCTTCATTGCATATAATTCTACCTCTTTTTCTTCCTTAATTCGGTAAAGGTTTTTTACCTTTCAATCACTCAATTAAAACCAACCCTATGAGATCATTTCAACTTCTTTTACTAGCATTGCTCGTTTTACCAATGACACTGCAATCCCAAAAACGCAAAAAGAAAACGAACACTCCAACCATCGTAGTACAGGACTCGATGTTCCACGGCCTAAAATGGCGGAACATAGGCCCTTTTCGTGGTGGGCGCAGTGTCGCCTCTTGTGGTGTTGTTGGCCAGCCCATGACCTATTATATGGGCACGACTGGAGGTGGTATTTGGAAAACCGTTGATGATGGTATTACTTGGAAAAATGTTTCGGATGGCTTTTTAAAAACAGGTACCGTAGGCGATATTGCCGTTGCTGAAAGCAACCCCAATATTGTTGTTGTAGGAATGGGCGAACATGCCGCTCGTGGAGTAATGACCTCTATGGGAGATGGCGTTTACAAATCTACCGATGCTGGTAAAACTTGGAATCATGTTGGATTGGATAAAACCCGCCATATTTCGGATGTTATAATACACCCAACGAATCCCAATATTATTTTTGTCGCAGCCCAGGGAGCACAATATGGCCCTTCAGCAGACCGAGGTGTTTATCGTTCAATTGATGGAGGTTCCAGTTGGGAAAAGGTGCTATCTGTTGATAACAAAACGGGGGCATCTTCACTATCTATGGATATGAAAAATCCGTTGATATTATATGCGGCCATGTGGGAGCACCAGCGATATGCATGGACCATGGAATCTGGAGGCAAAGGGTCTGGCCTTTACAAATCTACCGATGGCGGAACTACCTGGAAAAAAATGAAGGAAGGTTTACCCAAGGAATTCGGAAAGGCAGGCATATCGGTTTCCAGGGCAAATCCTGAATTGGTTTTTGCCGTTATTGAGGCTGAAGGTGATAAAGGCGGGGTGTATCGCTCGGATGATGCTGGTAAAAAATGGACGCAAATAAACAAAGATCGTATCAATATTGCACGTTCTTGGTATTATATGGAAATCTTCGCCGACCCACAGGATGAGAATTTGGTTTATGTGTTAAACGCACCGGTAACAAAATCTATTGATGGTGGTAAAAGCTTTAAACCACTTTCCACCCCACATGGAGATAACCATGACCTCTGGATCAATCCAAAGGATAATTCCAAAATGATAAATTCCAATGATGGTGGTGCCAATGTTTCCAACAATGGCGGCAAGAGTTGGAGTTCCCAACAATATCAGCCTACATCACAATTCTACAGAGTAATTACCGATAATTTGGTCCCTTACAATGTATACGGTGGACAGCAGGATAACTCGGCCATTGCCATTGCCAGTCGAACCAATGGCCGCGGCATTGATTGGAAAGACTGGTATTCGGTTGCAGGCTGTGAAAGTGCCTATTTGGCCTTTGACCCAGACAATCCGGAAATTGTTTTCGGTGGATGTTACCAAGGTATCATAGAAAAATGGGTACGTGCCTCTCGTGAAGGAAAATCCATCAAGGAATATCCAGAACTGGCACTGGGTAATGCACCCAAGGATTTTAAGTTCCGTTTTAATTGGAATGCACCTATCATAAGCTCACCTCATAACAGAAGCACTATTTATCATGCGGGAAATGTGGTTTTCAAATCAACGGATAATGGCAATAGTTGGGATATGGTAAGCCCTGACCTCACCCGAAACGACATATCAAAACAAGGCCCTGGTGCCGGTCCTTATACCAATGAGGCAGCAGGTGGAGAAAACTACAATACGATCATGTATTTGGTTGAATCGCCCCACGAAAAAGGTGTGCTTTGGGCAGGTAGCGATGACGGACTGATCCATATAACCAAAGATGGTGGGCAAAACTGGGATAATGTTACACCGCCAAACTTACTAGAGGGCATCGTAAATAGTATTGAAGTATCGCCTCATGACCCAGCAACGGCATATGTAGCTGTTATGGGTTATAAGTCTATGGATTTAAAACCCTATATTTTTAAAACTGCGGATTACGGTACAACATGGTCGAAAATCACCAGTGGTATTACCGGCGAACACACTTTTGTAAGAGTAGTGCGTGAAGATAAAAAACGTAAAGGTTTGTTGTATGCCGGAACGGAAACAGGCTTATTTATCTCATTGGATGATGGTCAAAATTGGCAACATTTTCAACTGAATTTACCCGTTGTACCCATCAATGATCTGATAATCCAGGACAATGATTTGGTTATAGCTACTGCCGGACGTTCTTTCTGGATATTGGATGATGTAGCAGCAATACAAAACATTGATACTCCGAAACAACCCATAAAGATTTTCAAACCCAAAGACACCTACCGCATTTTTGGAGGGAGTACGGACAAACCTGTTCCAGGGCTGGGTCAGAATCCAAAATCGGGTGTTACTTTTGACTACTATCTGGATAAAAAAGCCGACAGTCTGGATTTGGAATTGGAGGTTATGTTCAACGGCAAACTCTTACGTACCATTACCAATAAAAAACCCAAG
>JBATIW010000581.1:0-7244 GCA_049668005.1 Maribacter sp. | reverse complement strand
TTTGGTAATCTCAGTATCGTTTAGATATATATTTCCGGCATTAGGCTTAATGAGCCCAACGATCATGTAAAAGCAAGTGGTTTTTCCGGCACCGTTAGGGCCAAGTAATCCAACGATTTCGCCTTGGTTTACTTCCAATGACATACCTTTCACCACTTGTCGCCCTCTATAGGCTTTCATTATATTTTCTGCTCTAAGCTTCATACTTGGGTCAGTATATTATCCAACTTTTAATCTATCAAATCTAAATCTTATAAATCGCCTAAGGATTCTTATTCACGGTTTTTTAACCTTTTTTTGGCTTTGAGGCTAGTTTTGCCTCTTTCTTGGCTTCACGTTTCAATACCATTTTAGAAATGTAAATGCTTATTTGATATAAAACCAATACTGGTACCGCAACGATTATTTGACTAGCAACATCCGGAGGGGTGATAACAGCGGACAAGATCAAAACAATGACCAAGGCAATTTTACGATACTTTTTCATTACTTCTGGCGTAATCAGCCCTACTTTGGTCAAGAAATAAATAAGAATGGGCAATTCGAACAGTACTCCACAAGCAATAACTGCTGACCTTACAGTTGCAACATAGGAGGCAAGATCAAACTCATTCGTAACTTCCGCACTCACTTGGTAAGTGCCCAAAAAGTTGATTGATAAAGGTGCGACAACATAATAGCCGAATAAGACACCTAAAAAGAATAGGAAAGATGCTATTAAGATAAAACCCCTTGAATTATTTCGTTCCTTTTCATAAAGGCCTGGACTAATAAATTTCCAAACTTCATATAGCACATAGGGAAACCCTACAATAAAACCAGCCCAAATCGAGGTCCAAATATGCGCGGAAAACTGGCCAGCCATCAATCGGCTTTGTATGGTAAAAGGTAATTTGTCGGCACAGAACGCAGAATCAAACCCAAGAAAAGTGGCAGCTTTACAGAAGAACCTGTAGGTAGGAAAATCCATTTGTTTTGGTCCAAAGATTATCGTGTCGAAAATGAATTCCCTCATTGTGAAAGCTACGATTCCTATAATGACAATGGCAAAAACAGAGCGTATTAAATGCCAGCGGAGTTCTTCCAAATGATCTAAGAACGACATTTCGTTATGAGGCTTCGTATTCTTCTTTTTCGCCATTATAGTATGCCTTCGTTTATTAGATTATGTAAATGTACCACTCCTTTATATTCTTCATTTTGAACTGCCAACAATTGGGAAATACCATTGTCCTGCATTAATTCTAGAGCTACTATGGCAAGTTTGTCAACTTCAATGGTCTTGGGGTTGGAAGTCATGATATCCCTAGCGGTCAATCCATTAATATTTTCATATTTATTTAGCATTCTACGAATATCACCATCGGTAACGACACCAATAATTTTGTCATTTTCAATGACAGCAGACACACCCAACATTTTTTCTGAAATTTCTACGATAACCTTGCGAATATCCGTATCTAAATCAACCTCCGGTTTCATATTGGTTTGTACAATATCATCCACGGTTAAGTATAGGCGTTTGCCAAGAGCACCGCCTGGATGGTATTTAGCGAAATCCTTGCTACTGAAACCTTTTAATTCCAACAAACAAATGGCTAAGGCATCTCCCATGACCAATTGAGCGCTTGTACTTGTTGTTGGGGCAAGGTTATTAGGGCAAGCTTCTTTCTCAACATAGGTGTTTAACACAAAATCTGCCTTTTGAGCCAAAAAAGATTCTACATTCCCTGTAAGTCCTATTAAGACATTGTTCCCTCTTTTTATTAAGGGGACCAACATTTTAATTTCTGGAGTACTACCGCTTTTAGAAATACAGATAACGACATCATCTTCTTGAATGGTACCCAAGTCTCCATGAATGGCATCACCAGCATGCATAAAAATCGCAGGTGTTCCGGTTGAATTCAATGTAGCGACTATTTTTGTTGCTATAATTGCACTCTTGCCTATTCCAGTAATTACGACCCTGCCTTTTGACTCCAAAATACATTCCACGGTTTTGGCGAAATCATCATTAAGTAAGTTGGCCAAATTACCAATGGCCTTACTTTCAGTCTCAATGGTTTTTTTAGCTAGATTAAGTATCGTTGCAGAATTGTTCAAGGTATAATTATGTTATAAATGGTAATCCCTAAAGATTGTCTTATATTTAAGTTCACAAAATTACATAAACTTAATTTTATAGAATAGTTTAAGTTATTTAAGGATATTTGGAATCAATTTGTTTGATAAATTAAAAGGCCTTAACTTAAATACATATTTAATGGATGGAATATAGTTATTGAATTAGAGAATAGATGATAGAACGCGGGATGAGGCTAAACGATATTGATTTGCATGCCTCGTTAAAAAAATATTTTGGATTTTCCCAATTCAAGGGTCTTCAGGAAGGTGTTGTTAAAAATATTGTTCAAGGAAAGAATACTTTTGTCATCATGCCTACTGGTGGTGGTAAGTCACTTTGTTATCAGCTACCCGCCTTAATGCAAGAAGGGACAGCGATAATTGTATCCCCTTTAATTGCTTTGATGAAAAACCAGGTCGATGCCATACGCGGTATCTCTTCTGAACATGGAATTGCCCACGTTTTAAATTCTTCATTAAACAAGACGGAAGTAAAACAGGTAAAAGAGGATATATCCAATGGGGTTACCAAGTTGTTGTATGTAGCTCCGGAATCATTGACTAAGGAAGAAAACATTGAATTCTTGAGGTCGGTACGCGTGTCTTTTGTGGCTGTGGATGAGGCCCATTGCATCTCTGAATGGGGACATGACTTCAGACCAGAGTATAGGAATCTCAGAACAATTGTTAGTCGTTTGGGAGAGAACATCCCTATAATTGGCTTAACCGCAACTGCAACTCCTAAAGTACAAGAAGACATAATTAAGAACTTGGGCATTAACGATGCCAAGGTTTTTAAGGCTTCATTTAATAGGGCCAATTTATATTATGAGGTGCGTACCAAAACAGCCAATGTTGACTCGGATATTATTCGTTTTGTAAAACAAAATTCAGGCAAATCAGGAATTGTTTACTGCCTAAGCAGAAAAAGGGTTGATGAACTGGCACAGGTACTTCAGGTAAATGGAGTTAGTGCAGTGCCTTATCACGCAGGTTTCGATGCCAAAACACGATCCAAATATCAAGATATGTTTTTGATGGAGGATGTGGATGTGGTTGTCGCGACCATTGCTTTTGGTATGGGTATAGATAAACCCGATGTCCGCTTCGTTATTCACCACGATATTCCAAAAAGTATTGAGAGCTATTATCAAGAGACGGGTCGTGCCGGTCGAGATGGAGGTGAAGGTCATTGTTTGGCATTCTACTCTTACAAGGATATTGAGAAACTTGAAAAATTCTTGTCAGGCAAACCTGTGGCAGAACAAGATATAGGACACGCACTCCTTCAGGAAGTTGTTGCTTATGCTGAAACCTCAATGTCACGAAGAAAATTCATGCTTTATTATTTTGGGGAAGAATTTGATGAGGTCAATGGGGACGGTGCAGACATGGACGATAATGCAAGGAACCCAAAAGAAAAACAAGAGGCCAAAGACGATGTTTTGAAACTTTTGAGTGCGGTTAAGGAGACTAGTGAAAAATTCAAATCAAAAGAAATTGTAAAAACTTTAATGGGCCAAATAAATGCCTTGGTTTCATCCCATAAAGCGAATGAGAAATCGGTATTTGGCATAGGGTCCGATCAAACTGAAAATCATTGGATGGCACTGATAAGACAGGTTTTGGTAGCTGGTCTTTTAAAGAAGGAGATAGAATTGTATGGAATATTGCAGCTTACTAAAAAAGGAAATGATTTTCTAGCGAAACCAACTTCGTTCATGATGACTAAAGATCATGAATACAGTAAAGAAAGGGATGAGGCTATAGTAAGTGCTACTAAAGGTGGAGTTTCTGATGAGAAACTGTTAAAGATGCTGAAATCGCTTCGTAAATCGCAGGCTGATAAATTAGGTGTGCCGCCTTTTGTGGTTTTCCAAGACCCATCTTTAGAGGATATGGCATTGAAATATCCCATTTCTATGGAAGAAATGTTGAATATATATGGTGTAGGTGAGGGTAAGGCCAAAAAGTACGGAAAGCCCTTTGTTGATTTTATTAGTACTTATGTTGAGGAAAATGAAATTTTACGTCCAGATGATTTAGTGGTTAAAAGTACTGGAGCCAATTCAGGATTAAAACTTTACATTATTCAAAATGTTGATAGAAAATTAGGCTTAGAGGATATTGCTTCTGCCAAGGGACTTGAAATTCCTGATTTGATCAAAGAGATGGAACAGATAGTTTATAGTGGAACAAAGCTCAATATTGAATATTATATAGATGAGGTTTTGGATGAGGACCAGCAAGAAGAAATGCATGATTACTTTATTGAGGCTGAAAGTGATGATTTAGAGGAAGCCATGGAAGAATTTGATGGGGAATATGAAGAAGAGGACTTAAGACTTTATAGATTAAAATTTCTTAGTGAAGTGGCTAATTAATCCATATATAACTTATTTGCATTATTATAGTTAAAAAATAGAAAGTCTTCCCGAAGAAGATTTATACAACACTATCCCACTTTATTTCCGATTTGGATCTAAAGTGGGGTTTTTATGGGCTTTTTTAATAATGTTTAACAAAAAGTGAAAAAAATTAAACAAAAATTATGATTTGGGTGTTGTTTATAAGCATACATTTGGCTTGAATCTAAAAAGACAATGTTATGAAAATGATTAAAACTTTAACCACTTTGGCCTTAGTAGGGATTATGACTTCCTCTTATGCCCAAAATGAAACTGCTATGAACAGCAATGAAAATGCTGCTGAGCCAACTTTATCAAAAGGTATTGTTGTTGCGAATACGATTGTTGATGTCGCAGCTGGTAACGAAAACTTCACAACTTTGGTGACCGCTGTAAAGGCCGCAGATCTGGTAAGTACTTTATCAAGTGACGGACCCTTTACGGTCTTCGCACCAACAAATGATGCATTTGCAAAGTTGCCTGAAGGTACTGTTGCCGGACTCTTGAAACCTGAAAGCAAGGATGCACTGACCGGTATTTTAACCTATCATGTTGTTTCCGGTAAATTTGAGGCGGCTGCAGTTATTGATGCGGTAACTAAAAATGGTGGAAAATTCATGGTAAATACCGTTCAAGGAGGTTCAATTGCAATCTCCCTTAAAGATGGTAAAGTTATGCTTACAGATGAAAATGGTAGCACCTCTACCGTTATTATGGCCGATGTCGGAGCTTCTAACGGAGTTATACACGCCATTGACACTGTGGTGATGCCGAAATAATAAAGTTACCCCCAAGAGAAAACCGCTAATGGAAATTAGCGGTTTTTTTATTGAATTTAGGGTGCTGAGGTACCATCATCCAATTTCCCTTTCTTCAGTTGGCGACGTATCTTCCTGATAGCTGATTCTATTGATTTTTCCGGTTCTATAATATTGAATTCACCCCAAAAGTCCGGATCGGCAAAACCAATAGCCTCGTCACCCAAAATGATTGAAGTTTTCATTCGCTCTTTGGACTTAGGCATTTCGTTTGAAATGTTTTTTTCCCAATCAGTGACTGCCATTTCACAGGTCATACTATAAACTGAATTGAACAATTTTTTATCCCAGTTAATTTTAAATTCCAAGAGAACATTACTATATCCATAATACCATCTTCCATTCTTTTCTCGATAATCAACCCTATATGCAACTTCATTGGGCCAGACCTTGGCATTTGCTGGCTTTCGCCTAACGAATAACTTTGAAGCTTCATTTTTGTCAGTTATGTTTAAAGCGTAAATGGCACTGGTTAGTATTTTGTTTTCTGCATCGATAAATAATTTGCCTTTATACAGTTGCTCATAAACCGTTGGTTTTTGAACAAAATCAACTACATAGATATGTCTATCTTTTATCTTAGTAGAACGGTCAAAGCTAAAATCATACTTATCCAATGATTTTTCTTCAAAGATATATTCCGGATATTTCATTATATCAACGAAAAGGGCGTTAAACGGACCGCCTTGTAGTTTAAGGGCAATAGTATCCAACTTACTATAGTCAGTACTTTTCCGAGCCTTATACAGTTGTACTGCATCTCTTTTTGAAGAGGTATAAGGGGTCTTATAAATATTTACAACTGCCTCTGAAAGCGATACATTCCTCTTTCTTTTTTTTATGGTCTCTCGATAAAAAGCGGTCATTAACGTTGGGTCATCAAAATAATTTTGCCCACGTTTTTTTAAGGTTTCACGCACTAGGTCAGCTGCATTTTTGGGAATACTAAGACTAACTTCACCCAATTGAACAACTGATATATCCATATAGATCTTAGTGTTGTTTGTATTGAATTGCGATAAAGGGAGCAATTTGGTTTTGTACCCTAAAAAAGAGATGAGTACATTCCCTTCATTCATGGTATTGGGTACTTTTAGGGCAAATTCACCTTCTGTATTCGAAATGGTACTGATATTTGTATCTTCTAAGGAAAGGGTAGCGAAAACCAATGGTTTTTTAGAATCGGCATCCATTACCTTACCCTTGTACTGTTTGTAGTTTAACTCCTGTTCCTGTGGTACCTGATAAAACGCAGATACTTCTGGAATTCCTAGGGCAACAATAAACAGCATTGTGAAAAATAGTGTTGATATCGATTTCTTGGTTACTGTTGGGATTATGTAATTCATGATTGATGAAGTTATGGATTAATAGGAATTATAGATTTTATCTAAGTTAATGATATTAAAGTATATATGTCGTTTAATTATACATTTATTAACTACTATAATTAAGAGTTTGCGCTCATAGTTAACAATGAAATTTGGGTAAAATTTCAAAATTCGTACAACATTTACAATGACTTATGTCATGCTGTCCTTTTTAAATGAAAAATTTAATTTTTGAAAAATGAGTTCTCCTAATGGGTTTTGGATGAATCAGAAACCAACCGATTGATTTCAAGTAACTCTTCTTTGGTCAAGTCGCGCCACTTTCCTACTGGTATATCCAATTTCACGTTCATAATACGTATGCGTTTTAACTTTTTAACGCGGTAGTCCAAATACTCGCACATACGTCGTATTTGCCTGTTCAGACCTTGGGTCAGTACAATCTTGAACTGGTACTTATTTATTTCGGTTAGCTCACATTTTCTGGTTATGGTATCCAAAATTGGAACGCCATTTCCCATTTGTTCCAAGAATTTTTTGGTAATAGGTTTATCCACGGT
>JBATIW010000580.1:0-15270 GCA_049668005.1 Maribacter sp. | reverse complement strand
ACCTTTTGGTGCCCTGTTATATGGAATGTATCGGGGCAAGTACAATTTCAAGGTACTAAAGTATATTCTTGAATTTGATGATTTGCCGAAGGCCTTTGATGGATATCAAATTACCCAGATATCGGATGTTCATAGTGGTAGTTTTGACAATAGCAAAAAGATAGAATATGCCATAGAACTTATTAACGAACAGCAGAGCGATGTAATCTTGTTTACAGGTGATTTGGTAAATAATAAGACAGAGGAAATGATTCCTTGGAAAGAAACGTTTTCCAAACTTAAGGCCAAAGAAGGTAAGTTTTCCATTTTGGGCAACCATGATTATGGGGATTATGTGACATGGGATACTGAGGAATTGAAAAGCGAAAATCTTGAAGATTTAAAGAAACTTCAAAAGGAAATTGGTTTTGATCTCTTATTGAATGAGAGTAGATATCTGCAAAAAGGGGAAGATAGGATAGCATTGGTTGGCGTTGAGAATTGGGGTAGGGGTGGATTTAAAAAAGCTGGAGACCTTGGAAAAGCAGCTGAGTCAATATTCAAAGATGATTTTAAAATACTTATGAGCCACGATCCATCACATTGGGAGGATGTTGTAATTAGCGATGACTATCATTATCATCTGACATTAAGCGGCCATACCCACGGAATGCAGTTCGGCATCGAAATACCTGGATGGGTAAAATGGAGCCCTGTTCAATGGAGGTACAAGTATTGGGCTGGTATATATAAGGAAATGGGCCAGTATATTAATGTAAATCGTGGATTCGGATTTTTAGGCTATCCCGGTAGGGTTGGTATCTGGCCGGAAATCACCGTGATTACATTGAAGAAAAAGCCATTAACATGACTTTAACTTCCTGCTTTGGCCACAAAAACACAGCAATTACTACTTTTTTAACATTTTTTCTTACATTTGGATTATAACCGAAAGAACTATATATGTCTAAGTTTGGTGAACTAATAGATTTACACGTTCCAGTTTTGTTGGATTTCTATGCAGAATGGAACGAACAATCAACTGCAATGCATCCTGTTCTTAGGGATGTTGCTGCCGCCCTGGGGGATAAAGGTAAAGTCATAAAGATTGACGTTGACAAGAACAAAGAGCTTTCGCAAGCCCTGCGTGTTAAAGGTTTACCGACCCTCATGATTTATAAAAAAGGTGAAATGGTATGGCGCCAAAGCGGTGAGCAAGATGCCAATACACTCATAGGCATTCTTAACGAGTACGTATAATCTGTTCGATTCATTGAAATTGATCATCCGTTGTCAAGTAGGATGAATCGGTATGTGCTTGGAATTTAAAGGACTTGCCGTTCCTGTTATAGTCTACTATTAATTACCAACCGGATTTAAAACAGAATCTTGGGTAGTACTATCCAATTCAACGGAGTCGGACATATCCGGATTACTTCCTATAACGGGTTCTTCCTCGAGCATTTCATCTTTATAAAAGTGATTGAATCTGTCAATGTACTCATTGAATATCAAGGTTTCTTTTTCTGCCATATCCCGATCATTATTGTCTATGAGCACATCAATGACCCTGCGATACGACTCCATATCGGTTATAATATCATCGATCTTGTCATATTGCTGATCAAGGGGAATGCCACCATAATATTCTAATCGTTCTTGATATATTCTCTTCATGGTATTGAAAAGCTCGTGTGCTTGGGTCGTTTCACCAACCTTGTAATATCCATCTATAAACGGTAATACAAAATGGTAATAGGCAAAATTTTCAACAGGCATATTCTCCATTGCTATTTTTATGACATCTTTGGCCTTATCAATCTTATTCTCTTCAATCAACTGGTTCATTAATCTCGCCAAATTGCTTCGGTAAGAAATACCTTGAACCCTTGTCTGGGGGTCGTGGTATATATCTGGACTACCGGAATTGCCCCAATCCCATTTAGTAACGATATCATACATAATATCAGTATCTATTCGTCCCATATCAAAAGAGTTGCTCCTTTCGGTCTTGATGGGTACCAATTTATAGGCAAGGCCGTCTAATTGTAGATAGTCTTTCATCCAAATGAATTCTGCATCATCAAAGCTCCCGCCAGAAAAGTATATTGGACGTTTCCAATCATTATTGGCAAGGATATCCAACATCATCATGCTCTTCTTGGTAATAGCTCCTGGAAGGTCAATATCAATGTAGTCAACCATAAGTGCCGAATCTTTTTCTTTGACCAAACCGCTTTCCAAGGCATTCTTTTTGTTTACGGGAATGCGAATTTTCTGTGTTGGGTAATACACAAGGTTTTGTGTATTTTCAGGATATTCGTCTACATCAACGTCCTGTTGCTCTAAGAAAAATTTGAACTTGGTCTGCGGCTTGTCACTATCTATCCAGTCAATAAAAGCCTTTACGTCCCATCTGCTTTTCGATACTTCGCGATTGAATAGTGGGTCAACATTTTGGAAATACAATACATCACGTGAACCCCATCTGTATTTATCGTGGGTTATTTGTGAGGGTATCGCATCACTGGAATATGCCTTTCGTTTCATTTGGTCAACATACCAATCCGTTTCAAAGAGACTCGTACAAACAACACGGACATCTGTTCTGTAATTCTCAATTTCCTGGGCGTACCATAAAGGGAAGGTATCATTATCACCAATGGTAAAAAGTATGGCTCCCGCATCTTTCTGACAGGAATCCAAATAGGACCTTGCAGAAGACCTCGCTGTGAAACGATTAGATCTATCATGGTCATCCCAATTTTGCACGGCCATTACCGTAGGTACCGCCAATAAACATACGACAGTCACTGCTGGAGCCAATATTTTGGGGGTGACCCATTTTTTAAATTCATCAAATAGACCATAAACACCAAGTCCTATCCATAATGCAAAAACATAGAACGAACCTACTAAGGAGTAATCCCTTTCACGGGGTTGAAATATATATGGATTCGTGTAAAATTGTATCGCTATACCTGTAAACAAGAAGAATACGAACAATACCCAAAATTGTTTCGGATTTTTGGAAACCTGGAACAATATGCCTATAATTCCTAAAATCAAGGGTAAGAAGAAATAGGTATTTCTGGCTTTGTTATTCTTGATTTCACTTGGGAGATTATCTTGACTCCCCAATCGCATTTCGTCGATAATCCCAATTCCGCTCAACCAATTGCCGTTTTCATCATAGCGCCCTTGTACGTCGTTGTTTTTACCTGTAAAATTCCACATAAAATACCGCCAGTACATATACCCAAATTGAAATTCGAACATGTATTGAATATTATCCCAAACCGTAGGCGGCTGTACCTCAATGTACTCATCGAACCGCTTTAGAAAACTTATGTATTGTTCAGTGTCAATCTCACCATTGGCATAACCGGTTTTAACTTGGTTTACTGCTTGTCTTAGTTCATCATTGGATTGGGTCATCTTAAAATCCAACGGGCCAAAAAACTTCATGTAATTTTCCGCATGTTGGCCACTCCACATTCGTGGTAAGATACCCTTGTGCTTTTCATGGGAGTCTTGTAAAGCATTTTTATAATAGTTTACAATTACATATTTACCCGATTTTTCATCTTTTTCATATTTGGGCTTGTCATCCATTTCTTTTCCAGCCGGAGCAAACAAATCAGAATAATAAGCACCATAGACAGGACTATCAACTCCTGGGTATTGTTCCCTATTATAATACGCTAATAATGATCGGGCATCTGACGGATTGTTCTCGTTGATAACCACATTGGCGTTGGCACGTATGGGAAGCATTAACCACGACGAGAAACCGAAAAACAGAAACATAAGGCAAAGTACAATGGTATTGGCAATGCGAAAATCGTTTTTGCGTGTATATCTTAAACCAAAATAAAAAGCTGCAATAAAAAGGAGTCCCATAATCATGGAGCCCGAATTAAATGGTAAGCCTATGCTATTTATGAAAAAGACTTCAGCCCAACCAAAAACTTTTAGCACATAGGTCAATGAAAATTTATAGACTAGCATTAAAACTGCAATAACAGCTACGTTAGCGATAAGGAAATTTTTGACTGTAGTGGTCTTGTATGTCTTAAAATAATATAGAAGTCCGATCGAAGGAATAGCCAAGAAGCCCATAAACTGTATTCCAAATGTTAAGCCAACTACGTACGAAATTAAAATGAGCCAGCGATTACCCCTAGGATTGTCCAGATTGTCTGTCCATTTTAATCCCAACCAAAGTAATAGGGCCATAATAAAACTGGCCATAGCATATACCTCTGTTTCCCCGGCATTAAACCAAAAACTATCTGAATAGGTAAATGCCAAAGCGCCAACAAGGCCACTACCTAAAACAGCGATTGATTTGCTATTGGTTAAGGTTTCATTTTTGGCAATCAGTTTCCGTGTAAGATTGGTAATTGTCCAGAACATGAAAAGGATTGTGAACGCACTTGACACCCCTGAAACAAAATTGACCATGCGCGCAACCTGGTCTGGTTCAAAAGCGAACATGGCGAAAAAAGCGCCAATCATCTGTAATAACGGGGCTCCAGGAGGGTGGCCAACTTGTAATTTAGCTGAAGTCGCGATATATTCCCCAGCATCCCAAAAACTGCTGGTAGGCTCTACGGTAATACTATAGGTTATAAGTGCTATAAAGAAGACGACCCATCCGAGTATGGTGTCCCATTTTTCGAAGTTCTTTGAAAACATGCAATACGTGGTTTTACCTGATGGGCGAATTTAGCAATTAATATAGATATGCCCATACAATTTTGATAAACCTTTAACACCACAATAAGCTCTTTTTTTTGCGGATTGTTTTTAAAAATGTTTGCGCAAACCAAACTTTGTCTTAAATTTGCACGCTCTTTAGTGGTATTGGCCCATGGTGTAATGGTAACACTCCAGTTTTTGGTACTGGCATTCAAGGTTCGAGTCCTTGTGGGCCAACAAAATTGAATAATCCTGATGTCGTTAGATGTCAGGATTTTTTATTTCAGGTAGTGAACTAGGACGAGAGGTTTGTCCATTGTGCGCCTTGCCTGCCGGCAGGAATAGTTGAGTGAGGTCCCAGTTGACCAACAATGCTGGACGACCCCCAAGACTTAAAATGCGCTGGTATTTTGCCAAGAATAGCTTAATTGTTAGGAAGCGTATCGTCTGTATTTGAATCTCCAAGAATTTCTTTCCCTTTTTCAAGAGGGTTTGTTATCTTCAAATCAATGGATTTGGTTTCAGAATTTTCAATATCCATAATATTGTCGTCCGATAAATCATCATCCAATAGGGCTCCCATCTTTTTTCCCTCCTTGATCATGGCCCAGGTCATGATCAGGCTAGTGCCTATAATGACAAATAACAATATGCCCGATTCAAAAGTGGCCACCTGTGCCTCTTTAGGTATGGCATAAAATAACAACACGGTAATCAACCCACGGGGAGCGATAAACAACTGCGGCATAATATCGGCGCCAAAAAATATTCGGAGTACTGCAAATCGTATTGCATAAATTGATATAATGATCAGAACACTGATTAAGGCGACACTTAAACTGGCCAAAGACGCCATGACAATGGTAATTCCGAAAATCACAAAGAAAAAAGTACGTACAATAAATGCGGTCTCTAACGTAATAATATGGAGCTCATGGTAAATCTGGTTTACTTTTTCTTTCTCTAAAAAGGTTGCTAATTTTCCTGGGAAAAACAATTTTACATTGGCAATCACCAATCCAAAAATCAAGATGATAATAAGGGAGGAAAGATGAAATTTCTTGCCGATTGCGTATAAGAGCAGCAGAACGGCGATCAATAGAAATAATTTCGCTGGGCTCTTGATCCGTTGAAAAATCAGTATTATCGCATAACTGGCCACCAAGGCAATGACAATCGTAATCAATAGATTAATTGCAAAACCGGCAACTCCTGAATCTTCCGCAGGGTTCAATCCACCAATTAAAAAGTAGAACATCATGATTCCCATGATGTCAGAAAATGTGCTTTCGTAAATGTGAAATTCTTTTTTAGATTCGGACAAGGCACTCACACTGGGAATAATGATGGCGCTTGATAAAATAGACAAAGGTGTTGCATACAGCCAAGCTGATTGCATAGTCATTTCAGGAATGAATTGATATAGAATAAGTGCTGCTACCCATGCAGAACCAACAAGCCCGATTAAGGCGATGGCCATGGACTTGAGAATGGGGACCAGTTTTTCGCGTTTAAGTTCCAATTCCAAGGCGGCTTCCAGCACAATCATGATGAGGCCTACAATGCCTAGAATTTCCAGTCCTCCTGAAAAATCAATTTTTTCTGGCACAAAATAATTGAGGACAAACTGCAAAATAATACCTAATACAATCAGCATCAATACAGATGGTATGTTGGTCTTTTTTGAAATACCATTAAACCAAAAAGATATTATTATGATAAGTGATGCCTCGATGATGAGGTTGTAAGAAGATAGAATTTCCATGCGAACTGGGAGGTTTGTCTTATAAGACTAAAAATAGTATTTAATTATCACTTTCTGACATTGCTATAGAATATCGTCCAAAACTTGAAAATAAGGTTATTGTAGAAAACAAAAATGTTGTATATTTGCATCACTGAAAGGATATTAAGGTATTCATGAGGGGACAATTTGTCCCCTCTTTTGTTACTAATAGTTATGTTGAAGGACAAAGTTATAACGCTATTGAATGAGGCCCTAGAACAGGATGAATCACTTTTTTTAATTGATTTCAGTATGGGGGCGGACAATAGTATTAATGTTGTTTTAGATGGTGATCAGGGCATTAGTGTACAGGATTGCATGAAGGTAAGCCGAGCTATTGAACATAACTTGGATAGGGAAGAAGAAGATTTTTCGTTGACCGTGACATCTGCGGGAGCCGCATCACCGATGGTTAACCCCAGACAGTATAAAAAGAATGTTGGCAGAAAAGTAAAAGTAAAGACATCGGAAGATGTTTATGAAGGCAATCTTACCGATGCCAATGAAAATGGAATTGTTTTGGAATGGAAGACAAGGGAACCCAAACCCTTAGGAAAAGGGAAGACCACCGTTCAGAAAAAAAAGGAAATTACCTTTTCTGAAATAATGGAAGCAAAAGTTATATTAAAATTTTAATAGTAGTACAAAGATGGAAAATATTGCGCTGATTGAATCTTTCTCGGAATTTAAAGATGATAAATTCATAGACAGGGTAACGTTAATGGCGATTTTGGAAGACGTTTTTAGGAACGCGCTCAAGAAGAAATTCGGATCTGATGAGAATTTCGATATAATCATCAACCCAGATAAGGGCGATTTGGAAATTTGGAGGAACCGCATCGTTGTAGAAGACGGAAACGTTGAGGAACCGAATGAGGAGATTTCACTTACCGAGGCACAGAAAATTGAACCTGATTTTGAAGTTGGTGAAGATGTGTCCGAAGAAGTTAAATTGATTGATTTAGGAAGAAGGGCGATTTTGGCATTGCGTCAAAACCTTATTTCTAAAATCCATGAGCATGATAATACTACCATTTATAAGCAGTTTAAGGACCTAGAGGGAGAAATTTATACCGCTGAGGTACACCATATAAGACATAAGGCGGTTATTTTGTTGGATGATGAGGGCAACGAGATTATTTTACCTAAAGACAGACAGATTCCTACCGACTTCTTTAGGAAAGGTGATAATGTAAGAGGCATTATAGAAAGCGTAGAGCTTAAAGGGAACAAACCTTCGATAATAATGTCCAGGAGTTCACCACGCTTTTTGGAACAGCTTTTCTTCCAGGAAATCCCAGAGGTTTTTGATGGGCTGATAACAATTAAAAAGGCGGTTCGTATTCCTGGGGAAAAGGCAAAGGTAGCTGTAGATTCTTATGATGATCGAATTGATCCCGTTGGTGCATGTGTAGGTATGAAAGGATCTCGAATACATGGGATTGTTAGGGAATTAGGTAATGAAAATATTGATGTTATCAACTGGACGAATAATCCACAGTTGTTGGTAACCAGGGCTTTGAGTCCTGCTAGGGTTTCATCGGTTAAATTAAATGATGAGAAAATGACGGCACAGGTTTATTTAAGACCTGAGGAAGTTTCCAAAGCAATTGGTAGGGGAGGACATAACATCAGATTGGCTGGTCAACTAACAGGTTATGAAATAGATGTATTCCGTGAAGGTGTGGAAGAAGATGTGGAATTAACTGAATTCTCTGATGAAATCGATGCATGGATCATCGAAGAGTTCAAGAAAATAGGTATGGATACCGCAAGAAGCGTATTAGAACAGGATATTGATGATCTTGTAAAAAGAACCGATTTGGAAGAAGAAACAATTTCCGAAGTTGTGCGTATACTAAAAGAAGAATTAGAAGATTAGCTATATATTAGCAGCAGTTTATTGAATATAGGAATTAGTATTTATGGCAGATAATGCAACAATAAGGCTCAATAAAGTCCTGAGGGAACTCAATATTTCATTGGACAGGGCGGTTGATTTTCTCAAGTCAAAAGGACATGACATTGAGGCAAGACCCACCACGAAAATATCTGAGGAAGTGCATCAAGTACTCTTGGATGAGTTCCAGACGGATATGAGCAAGAAAGTTGCCTCTCAAGAAGTTGGGGAAGAAAAGCGCAAGGAGAAGGAAGCATTAAGATTGCAGTTGGAGCAAGAGCAGGAAGAGCGCAGATTAGCCCGTGAAAAAAGAGCTGAATCCACTGAACGTATTATAAAGGCGAAAGCAGAACTGGCTGGCCCTAAAACCGTGGGTAAGATTGATCTGGAGCCAAAGAAAAAGGCAAAAGCTGTCGTTGAGGAAAAAAAGGTAGAAACTCCAGAGATAAAGGAAGAGGTTGCTCCCATTGAAAAAAGTGAGGTGGTAGAAACACCAAAAGAAGTAGAAGCTGAGGATGTAGCGCTTGAGGAAGTTAAACAAGAAGAAATCGCTTCTGATGTTGAGGAGAAACCAAAGGTAGACGAGAAAATAACAACGCAATATAAGAAACTATCTGGGCCTAAGATTTTGGGTGACAAGATTGATCTCAGTAAATTCAACAAGCCAAAGAAGAAGAAAGAAGGGCCAAAAACTTCTTCTGACTATGCTGATAAAAAGAAAAGAAGAAAAAGAATAGTAAGTAGTCCAGGTAGTGGGCAAACAAAAAGTGCTCCGTCCAGAAGTGGTCCTGCGGCGAGAAAAGGCGGTAAACGATTTGCAACTGTAAATAAGGTTGAGCCAACGGAAGAAGATGTACAAAAGCAAGTAAGGGAAACCCTTGAAAAATTACAGGGTAAGTCCAAAAAAGGAAAAGGAGCTAAATATCGTAGGGATAAGAGGGATCAACACCGGCAACAGACAGAAGCTGATCTTGAGATACAGGAAATAGAAAGTAAAACTTTAAAAGTCACTGAATTTGTAACAGCGAACGAGGTTGCAACTATGATGAACGTCAGTACAACAGAAATCATTTCTGCTTGTATGTCTTTGGGAATTATGGTGACCATGAATCAGAGATTGGATGCCGAAACACTGTCAATTGTTGCTGAAGAGTTCGGATACGAGGTAGAATTTGTAACTGCGGATATTGAGGAAAGTATCGTTGAGGAAGTTGATGCTCCTGAAGATTTGTTGCCAAGAGCACCAATTGTTACTGTTATGGGACATGTTGATCATGGTAAAACTTCTTTACTGGATTATATTCGGGAAGAGAATGTGATTGCAGGTGAAAGCGGAGGTATAACGCAACATATTGGGGCATACGGTGTAACATTGGCAGACGGTCAAAAAATTTCATTCTTGGATACTCCGGGTCATGAAGCCTTTACGGCGATGCGTGCTCGTGGTGCACAGGTAACCGATATTGCGATAATTGTGGTAGCGGCTGATGACGATATTATGCCACAAACCAAGGAGGCTATTAGTCATGCTCAAGCAGCTGGTGTGCCCATTGTATTTGCAATAAATAAAATAGATAGACCAACTGCCAACCCTGAGAAAATTAAAGAAGGGCTGGCACAAATGAATTTGATGGTCGAGGATTGGGGTGGTAAAATACAATCCCATGATATTTCAGCTAAAACGGGTGATGGTGTCAAGGAATTGTTGGAAAAAGTTTTGCTTGAAGCAGAACTTCTTGAGCTGAAAGCCAATCCAAATAAATTGGCTTCGGGTACTGTAATCGAGGCATTCTTGGACAAGGGTAAAGGTTATGTGTCAACAATATTAGTGCAGGCAGGTACCTTGAAAATTGGCGATTACGTTTTGGCAGGGACATGCAGTGGAAAGGTAAAAGCCATGCATGATGAAAGAGGTAATGAGATTATCGAGGTTGGTCCTTCAAGACCCATCTCAATACTTGGTTTGGATGGTGCCCCACAGGCAGGGGATAAATTCAACGTATTGGAAGATGAACGTGAGGCTAGGCAAATTGCAACTAGAAGATCACAGTTGCAAAGAGAGCAATCAGTGAGAACCCAGCGACATATTACCTTGGATGAAATTGGAAGGCGTATTGCTTTGGGAGACTTCAAGGAATTGAACATTATCCTTAAAGGTGATGTTGATGGTTCTGTTGAGGCATTAACAGATTCATTCCAAAAATTATCCACCGAAGAAATTCAAGTGAATATAATTCATAAGGGAGTTGGCCCTATAACAGAATCAGACGTCCTTTTGGCTTCGGCTTCAGATGCGGTCATTATTGGGTTCAACGTTAGACCAATGGGCAATGCCAGGACTGTTGCGGATAAAGAAGAGATTGATATTAGAATGTATTCCATTATCTATGACGCTATCAATGACCTCAAGGATGCAATGGAAGGTATGCTTTCCCCGGTGATGAAAGAAGAGATAACGGGTACCGCAGAAATTCGAGAAACATTCAAAATTTCTAAAATCGGAACTATTGCAGGTTGTATGGTTACAAGTGGTAAAATTTTCAGGAACTCCAATATTCGACTTATTCGTGATGGGGTTGTTATCTATACAGGTGAGCTTTCTTCTTTAAAACGATTTAAGGATGATGCCAAAGAAGTAGCTAAAGGTTATGATTGCGGCCTTCAGGTTAAAAATTACAATGATATCAAGGAGCTCGATATCGTAGAAGCCTTTGAGGAAGTAGCGGTTAAGAAGAAATTGAAAACAAAATAAACCAATATAGCATTGAACAAAAAAAATCGACTTTCTCAAGTCGATTTTTTTGGTTTTAATAGCATCGCATCAGGATATTTTATTCTGACTTCCTTGAATTTTCGTTCGGCTTCAAGTTTAGTTTTAAAACGACCCAATCGAACGCGATAGGTTGGTGAATCAAAGTCTATTTTTGAATATAATTCCGGAAAATCTATTTCAACATTTTCTTTAATACTTTGCGCTTTTGAATAGGAACCAAATCCTACTTGAATTTTATAATATTCATGACTTTCGTTCGATGATTTATAAATATCCAACAAATCGGCAATTTTATTATCCTGTTGTATGTTTACGCTCCCTTTTTGTGCAAACCCAACCCCAACTGAAAAGCTGATTATTGCTATAATTACTAGTAATTTCATGATTTATACGTTGTGAGATATGTTCATTTTTACAAAAATAAATTTTTAATGTCTATTGAAAACTTTTCACCCTTATTTAGAACAGTTATAAATTATAATTATCAATACATTAACATTTTGCAAATAAAGTCTAATCCTTATTTTTGCCTTCGATTCAGGTACGGTCAAAAGAATGTGTTTACCCCTTTATTATAGTAATAACCGTGCCAAAAATTTCGATTGAAATATTCTATATATGAAAAAGGTAACATACCGCAATCAAATTTCTAAAGTTTTAGGTATCAGTCTAGTAGTTTTCCTACTTTTTTCCATTTCTCTTTTTGCGCAGGATGAGGCGACTACTGCTGGTGATGCTGTAAAAGGGAAAGCGCTTTTCAACCAAAATTGTGCAGCTTGTCATTCTTTAAATCGAAAAATGACCGGTCCGGCATTGGCCAATGTTGAATCACGTCTTGCTGAGGATGAAGGCTTGGATCGTGAATGGTTAAATGCTTGGATTAAAAATAGCGCAGGCCTGATTAGTTCAGGAGATGACTATGCTGTAAAAATATATAATGAATATAACCAAGCGGCCATGACCGCTTTTCCCACCTTGTCTGACACTGACATTGATGATATATTAGCCTATACCGCGGCGCCACCACCCGCACCAGTTGCTGCTGTCACGGCTGTGGGAGAAACTGGGTCCACTAAATCTTCTGGAATATCAAATGAATTGATCTTGGGAGCGCTTCTGATTGTTTTCGCGCTCTTGATAATGATGTTGATATTAGTGCAAAAAACATTAAAGCGAATTGCAGTAGCCAATGGGCTTGATTTAGAAAGGGCAAAAGCAGAAAAACGATTGCCACTATGGAAAGCATTTGCCCAAAACCAATTTTTAGTCTTGGTATCTGCCATTTTCCTTTTATTGGCAGGTACATATTTTGCTTATGGTTGGATGATGCAGATAGGTATTGATCAGGGGTATGAGCCAATTCAGCCTATTCATTATTCACATAAAATACATGCAGGTGACAATAAGATAGAATGTAAATATTGTCATTCTTCAGCAAGGGTTTCAAAGCATTCGGGAATACCGTCTTTGAACGTGTGTATGAATTGCCATAAATCAATATATGAATATCAGGGGAATGCAGAAGGGCCAACAAAGGAAGATTTGGCTAATGGGTATACCAATGAATTCTATACAGGTGAAATAAAGAAGTTATACAAAGCCGTTGGATGGGACGAGGAGAACCAGAAGTATACGGGTGAGAATCAACCAGTTGAGTGGGTGCGTATCCATAATCTGCCGGATTTTGCATATTTCAACCATTCCCAGCATGTTTCTGTTGCAGGAATAGAGTGTCAGACCTGTCATGGTCCTGTTGAGGAGATGGAAATTATGTATCAGTACGCCCCTTTGACCATGGGATGGTGTATTGATTGTCATCGAGAGACCAACGTCAAGACTGAGGGTAACGAGTATTATGCGAAGATCCACGAGGAACTTTCCAAGAAGTATGGAGTTGACCAACTGACTGCTGCCCAGATGGGTGGTTTGGAATGTGGTAAATGCCATTATTAATAATAATAAAGTAGGTAATTACAGATATATCGTATGGCATCAAACAAAAAATATTGGAAAAACGAAGCGGAGTTAAATCCAAATGATTCCATTGTTGAGACGCTAAGACAGAATGAATTTGTTCAAGAAATTCCTGTTGACGAATTTTTAGGCGACAAGGAGAAATTGTCATCAACAAATACAGACAGAAGGGATTTTCTTAAATATGTTGGTTTTAGTACTGCGGCTGCTGCTATGGCGGCATGTGAAGGTCCGGTAAGAAAGTCTATTCCTTACGTGGTTCAGCCAGAAAATATTATTCCGGGTGTTGCGAATTATTATGCAACTACCATCGCCAATGGTTTTGACTTTGCGAGTATCTTGGTAAAGACAAGGGAAGGCAGACCAATTAAAATTGAAAACAACACAGAAGCCAAAGTGAACGGCGGGACTAATGCCCGTGTTCAAGGCTCAGTATTATCCTTATATGACAGCACTAGATTACAAGGTCCTCTTAAAGATGGGGAGCCTGTTGAATGGAGCGCTATTGATGCGGATGTCAAAGCGAAACTAAATAGTTTAAATGCGGCTGGAAAGCAAATAGCCTTATTAACACAAACCTATGCAAGTCCTTCAACCTCAAAATTAATTGCGGAGTTCAAGGAAATGTACGGTACCGTGAATCACGTTATTTATGACGCAATTTCGGAAGACGCTGCCTTATCTGCTTTTGAAGCTAGGTATGGGGAAAGGGCTTTGGCTGATTATGATTTTGAAAAAGCTGAAGTAATAGTATCTTTTGGAGCTGATTTCCTTGCTGATTGGCAAGGGGGTGGATATGATAGTGGGTATTCCAAAGGGCGTGTTCCAAAAAACGGAAAGATGTCCAAGCATGTGCAATTCGAGGCCAACTTGTCTTTGACTGGTGCTAATGCGGATCAACGAGTACCGCTGACACCAATGCAACAAAAAGTTGCTCTTGCCCAGTTATTTGCAAAGCTGAATGGAACATCTACAAGTGGTGAAATTCCAGAATACGCAAAAAGAGCGATTGAAAGTGCTGCTAAAGCGATTAGTACTAATAAAAATGCTGCTGTTGTTGTAACCGGCTTGCATGATGAAAATGCACAAGCAGTTGTATTGGCCATAAATGAAATGTTGGGCAGCAAAGCCTTTGATCCAAAGGCGCCAAAATATGTTCGTAAAGGAAGTGCAAAAAATGTGAATACATTGATTGCCGATATGAAAGCGGGTCGTGTTGGTGCATTGATTATGGATGGTGTGAATCCTATGTACACCTTGCCCAATGCTACTGATTTTGCCGAAGGGATTGAGAAAGTAGACATTTCTATAGCATTTTCCACAAATTGGACCGAAACAACGGAAATGACCAATTATACCGCTGCTTCAAACCATTATTTGGAATCTTGGGGCGATACCCAAATTAAGAAAGGGCATTATGGTTTGATCCAACCTACAATTAAAGAACTTTTTGATACAAGACAAATACAAACAGCTTTATTGCAGTGGATGGGTAGCGATAAAAGCTATTATGATTATATAAAAGAAACATGGAGTACGGATGTTTTAGGTGATGGTGATTTTAACCAAGCTTTGCATGATGGTATTTTTGTACCTGGTTCAAATGCTGTAGCGGATATGGTTGAAACTGCAGTTACGGCTGTAGGTATTGAGGAAGAAACTTTCTCTTCAGTTGATATAACTTCAGCTATAAGAAACTTGGCCAGTGCTACGAGCGGTGGTGGAATGGAGCTTACATTATATTCCAAAATCGGTATGGGTGATGGGCAGCAAGCAGGTAACCCTTGGTTGCAAGAATTCCCAGATCCAATTTCACGTGTTTCGTGGGACAATTATGTAACCGTTTCCAAAGCAGACGCTGAGAATTTAGGTTTGATAAATGAAAACGTCGCGAATGGCGGTTTGAACGGAAGTTATGCTAAATTAACAGTGAATGGCGTTACTTTGGATAATGTGCCAGTATTGATTCAGCCAGGTCAAGCCCCAGGTTCAATGGGTATGGCACTGGGATATGGAAGGCAAGTTGGCATGAAATCGGAAATGCAAACAGGTGTAAATGCCTATCCGCTATATCAAGGATTTAACAATGTACAATCCGCTACGATAGAAAAATCCACAGGTATGCATGAATTTGCTTGTATGCAACTGCATAAC
>JBATIW010000579.1:0-3192 GCA_049668005.1 Maribacter sp. | reverse complement strand
GTTCCTGTACTGTGCCCAAAGCGCTCTTTTACTGCCACTAAAGGATGAAAAGTACTGTCCTGTTTTTGACTCTGTCGATGTTCTATTTCTTGATGCTTTCATTTTGTTTTATTTTTAAATGGTTGTTGAATGTTTAATTTGATACTAGCGGTTGTAATTTCTGTATTGTGCCCATTGTACTCTTTTGCTACCACTAAAGGATGAAAAGTATTGCCCAATTTTTGATTCCGTTGCTGTTCTGTTGTTAGATGCTTTCATGATTATAATTTTTTTAGATTGTTATAATTAGTTGTTTTTTGAATTACTTACAACTACAAGACGATGGATAATTACTTTTGTTACAGTACTATGTAATAAAAGGTACTATTTTATATAAAATTTAACAATTATTTTAATGCAATAATATGATAATATCAGTTTAAGTGTTTGAATAATAGGGTATTACATAACTTTTGAGATGGAATGTAGTACTGCGGATATTTTTCAATATTTTTTTCCCCTGACTATGTTCTACCTATTTTCTTGGTGATATATATTTCAGCGTATGGGGATTTGCCATGAGCATAGCACTGTTTTAAAGGGCATTATACCGTTATGGATTTTGTACCTTGATTCGTACTTTTATAATATGGTGGTCCACCCAAGATATAAACATTATTTTAGGCAAACCCTTGCCTTTGGAATAATCTGGCTTGCCTTTGGATTGGTCTATGTGTTCATAGAATTAGGGCTTTTAGGCAGCTTGGATGAATATCCATCCACCGGAAATAAATACGATTTTAAAAATTCGTTGATCTATACCGGTATTTTCAGCTTTCTTGTCGGATTAGGACAAGGTGGTATCGAAGTACTATGGTTGAAAAGGGGGTTGGCTAAATTTTCCTTCCGAAAGAAAATCCTTTTAAAAAGTAGTTTCTATGTGACCTTTGTGACCCTATTTCTGATTACGCTGACCTTGATTACCAATGCACAGCGATACGATGCTGGGTTTTTTTCGCCTGAGGTAGTAAACAGCCTGTGGCAGTTTATGCAAAAGTTCGCTTTTTGGAGTATAGGTATCTATGCAGCTGTGATTATAGATATTGCCCTTTTTTACTCGGAGATGCGGGACTATTTGGGCAGCGGTGTCATATTTAATTATTCCTATGGAAAATACCATAGGCCCAAACAGGAAATACGAATTTTTATGTTCTTGGATATGAAATCGTCAACTAGCATTGCAGAGAACATGGGCCATGAGAAATATTTCGACTTGCTTAAAGCTTATTATGCTGATATGACCGATGCTATATTGGAAACTTCGGGACAGATCTATCAGTATGTAGGAGACGAGATTGTAGTATGCTGGACTAAAAAGGAGGGTGTTTATAACAATAATTGTATTAACTGTTTTTCAAAGATTTCAAAAACAATCGAGCGGAAGAAAGAGCATTATTTAGTAAAATTTGGTCTTGTACCTGAATTTAAAGCAGGGTATCATATCGGGGAAGTCACAACGGGCGAAATTGGTATCATAAAAAAGGAGATCATTTATACCGGGGACGTCCTCAATACTACAGCTCGTATTCAAGCTGAATGCAATACCTATAATGCGAAGGCATTGATTTCAGAAGATCTGTTGGATGAATTACAGAAAGAGGACCCTATCTCTTTTAACCCTATAGGACAATTAATGCTTCGTGGTAAAAAGGAAGCGATCCAATTGTATAGTGTTGTTTTCAAATAATGCATTACTCCAACTTCTTCCAAACCTTTTCTATCAATGCTTTGGTAGCTCTAATTCCATCTGGTTCGGGCATATTTTCTCCCTCGAACTCAATACCGATATAACCATCAAATCCAAAATCTTTAACGATTTTGAGCATTTTTTGGTAATCGATGATGGTCTCATCGCCGTTTTCATCAAAAGCATAACTTTTGGCACTCACGCCCTTAGCAAAAGGTAAAAATTCCTGGACTCCTTTATAACGGTCATAAATAGCATCGCAGCGATTGTTCTGAGTACTTCCCCATTTGGCATTAAGGCACCAATTTCCAAAATCGGGTAGGGTACCTAGGAATGGGTTTTCGACCTCCTTGATGATACCTGTCATAAATGCCCCGTTAGAAGTATGAAGTCCATGGTTTTCTATAATCACATTAATTTCTTCCTTCCTTCCAAAGGCTGCAAGTTCACCTAATCCATCTACTAAGGCGGCGCGTACCAAATTTGCTTCACCCTCGCCAAAAGCATTGACCCGAATGGAGTGGCATCCCAATATTTTTGCGGCATTGATCCACTTATAATGATTTTCTACGGCTTTTTTTCTTTTGGTGTCATTCAAATCACCCAAATCACCCTCATTATCGACCATAATCAGTAGGCTTTTTACACCTTCGTTTTCAGCATTCTGTTTCATTTGTGACCAGAATTTTTCACTGTGAACCATATTCACATAAAACTCGTTTACATATTCAATAGCATTTATACCATAGGTGTTTTGGGCAATCTGTGCAAAATCCATAGCTTGAACCAGACCTTTTTTCAATGCCCGGTGCAATGACCATTGTGCCAAGGATATTTTGGGCATGGAGAAGGGCGTCGAAATTTTTGCATGGGTTGATAATGGCAGTAAGGAGGCGGCCGTTGCCCCAAGGGCTGTTTTCTTAATAAAGGATCTTCTACTATTCATGATATTCAGCTATTTAACAAACAAATTAGTCCAAAATAATTGATAAAACAATTGTCCATTTGCTTTTAAGGGTATTATCTTTAATTTCATTTGCTTAAATGCAATTCAATAATTCATATGAAAGTATTATTCATTGGTGGAACAGGCAATATAAGTACACCTTCAAGTCGTTTGTCACTGGAAAGGGGAATGGATCTCTATCACCTTAATAGGCGAAATACCAAAGTAGTAGTATCAGGTGTGAAAACGATTCTTGGGGATATCAATAAACCCAATGAACTCTCTGAATTGGCAAAACACCAGTGGGATGTAGTCGTCAACTGGATTGCCTTTACTCCTGAGGATATTGAAAGGGATATTGCTCTTTTTAAGGGTAAGACGAAACAATACATTTTTATTAGTTCTGCTTCTTGCTATCAAACTCCGCTTAGTTATCCTGTAATTACGGAATCTACACCATTGTGTAATAACTTATGGGATTACTCCCGTGATAAGATAAGGTGTGAAGACCGCTTATTGC
>JBATIW010000578.1:0-2459 GCA_049668005.1 Maribacter sp. | reverse complement strand
GATCTATATGTTTCCATTCCTTTTTGAGAAGTCCATAGCAACAGGTGTTACGTTTAAAACCATCCAAGAGATATACATTTTCTCTAAGAATTCCCTCAAGAATGCCACCTAATTTTTCTACAGCCTTTCGCGAGCGCATATTGCGTTCATCTATTCTGAACTCTACCTTTTCAAATCCCATTATATCAAAAGCGTAATTCAGCATAAGACCTTTCATTTGACCATTGAGTCCGCTACCATGAAATTCCCGACCAATCCAAGTTGAACCAATTTCAAGAACTTTATGTTGCCAATCAATGTTCATAAAACGGGTGCAACCGGCATATCTATTAGTCTTTTTGTCATATATTATTAAGGGAATACTTTGGTTTAACTGCTGCTGTTTCAAGGCTATTTCAACATAATTTTTCAATGATTTTGGGGTTTCAATATCGGAGGGTGAAAATTGCACCAACTTTTCTTGGGAAGAAATCGGTACTAATTCAAGATAGTTCTCCAATGTCAATGATGACAACTTCACAAAATCATTTTCTAGGGTTATAACTTCTTGCATTAGACCAATTTATTTATAATTTCTTTTTTAACTTCATGCCTGCCTTCAAAAATAATTTGTTCTGCTTTACCCGAGAAAATCGAAGCTATCCGTATGGATTCTTTTTGTAGGATAGCATCGTTGATATATTCATCCTTATCACCGACCAAAGTTGTGATTTTTGTGTTTTTTTCAATTAAGAAATTGAAATGCTTTGGAGATAATTCATGTGGAATTCCTCCGGCATACAAAACTAAATGTTGACATTGTAATTGTCTTTTAGCCACCCATCTTGTCGCTATTGAAACGCCTTGTGAATAGCCAAAAACAATTAATCTGCAATGTTCGGGAATATTTTCAGAAGAATAAACCTCGTCTAGATAATTCAGCACATTTTGAGTCTCAGCTGTCGTGTTTTCCTTGGTTAGCCAACTCGCACCAACATGGCGATATTGATTATTCAAATAGTATTTGGAGGGCGCTTGCGGAGCAATAATATAATTTTCCTCTGAGGGCAGTTCATCAAAATATTTTAAAAAATACGTACTCAAATATCCAATTCCGTGAAAAACAATCCATACGTTTTTGGTTTTATCCGTGAGTGTATTCAAGGTTGCATAGGAATTTGTGGTTTGATATGTAACTTGTTTTTCCCTTTGAGCCATAGCCATTCAATTTTTTGCTAGATGCAAATGTTGCATCAGTTATGCTTAATTTTACAAAAATTTATTTGATGAACGAGTACAAAGATAAGATCCTAAAAGTTTGCAACGAGTCTTCCAAAAACACATTGATGCAAACTTTGGATATTGAATATATAGATATAGGAGAGAATTTTTTAGTGGGAAAAATGCCCGTAACGCCTAAAGTTCATCAACCTGATGGTGTATTACATGGTGGTGCCATGGTAGCTTTGGCAGAAAGTGTTGGAAGTATGGCTTCCTACGTTTTTATGGATGCCCAAAAGTTTTATGTTCGTGGCATCGAAATATCGGCGAACCATATCAAAAGTATGAAAGAGGGGGAGGTGTTCGCAAAAGCAACGGTATTACATAAAGGCAGGACCACCCAACTTTGGGGAATTAATCTCACTGATGCTGAAGACAATTTAATTTCTATCTGCAAGCTTACCACCATAGCCATTCCAAAAAAGTAATATGTTTTCTGAATTTATGAAAAGGGTAGCGGGGCATCTTGCAAAGGAGTTGCCATTTGTGGTTTATCGTAAACCAAATGCGAACGAAATAATTGGTATTCTGCAGAAGGATGACAAATTGCATTATACTTCGGATTATTCTGAAAAAGGATTTGTTTTTGCGCCTTTCAATGCGGATAGCGCTACTATTTTACTGCCTTTGGATGAATTGATCAAAACGGAATGCAATGCATTGGAAAAAAAAGCAAATGGGGTTGGTGTTATTTTGGATACCAGCGCCAAAGCAATGGAATTCCATCTAAACTTGGTTCAAAAAGGAGTTCAACAAATTAAGAAAGGAAAGATTGAGAAAGTTGTACTTTCAAGAAAATTGAAGGTTGATTGCTTGGAATCCCCTATTAAAATATTTGAGCGCTTAATTTCAACATACCCCTCAGCATTCTGCTATTTGTGGTATCATCCTAAAATTGGCATGTGGTTGGGCGCCACTCCAGAAATTTTGTTACGTGTCGAAAACAATAGATTAACTACGATGTCCTTAGCGGGTACACAAGCAAATGTCAAAAACGAAAACCCTATTTGGGGGCAGAAAGAACTTGATGAACAACTCATGGTAACCAATTATATAGCCCATGTATTGAAAGATAAGGTTACAAGTCTTAAGGTTCATGGGGTCGAATCTATTCGCGCGGGAAATCTTTGGCATTTAAGGACAAAGATAACGGCTGTGTTTCATAAAAACCTTGTTCATGTATTAAAGGCATTACATCC
>JBATIW010000577.1:0-3863 GCA_049668005.1 Maribacter sp. | reverse complement strand
GAACCCATATGGTTGGCCAATGTATTGTTGTTAAGTGCATTGGATAGTATTTTGATTAATGGTTCCTCTTCAGACACTCAGGGTGTTTTTAATATCACCAACATACCTCCAGGCGATTATCTGTTACAGGCCAGTTATCTGGAAAATAAATCCGATTTTTTGGAAATTTCAATCATAGCTGATTCAGATGTTGGGACCTTAACTATTTCCAACTACGCCCAAGTTCTTGATGAAGTTGTTGTAGCTACCCAAAAACCAAGGATAGAGCGTAAAGTAGACCGTCTTGTTTTCAATATTGGGAATACTGCATTTTCAGATGGCGATATTTGGGAAGCACTGAAAAGAGCTCCAGGGGTTGTGGTCATTAATAATGAGCTTTCAGTAAAGGGAAGCAAGGATATTGGAATAATGATCAATGGGAGAAAATTAAATCTGCCTAGGGCCGATGTGATCAATCTGCTTTCTGGTACCACAGCAAGCAATGTTGAATCAATAGAGGTTATTACCAACCCTCCCGCTAAGTATAGTGCAGAGGATGGAATGTTGATTAATATTATAATGAAGAAGAATTTGATCTCTGGGTACAATGGCGCTGTTTTTAATCGGTATACCCAAGGGGTTTTTCCAAAACATACCCTAGGAACCGATCATTTCTTTAAAGGGAGCAAGACAAGTTTTTCAGCCAACTACAGTTTCAGTCAAGAAAAGTGGTTTACCCAATATACCGATGTTACTAATTTTATTGAAGACGGCTCCATTTCATCTATATGGACGGCTGAGGAAGATTACATACGAAGGCGTAAACGGCATAATTTCAATGCCTTTTTTGATTATTTCATTGATGACCGTAATTCTTTGTCAATTTCTACTTTGAACCAATGGAATCCCAGTGTTGCTAGAATGCACGATACGGAAACCCAAATAGCAGATCCCAATGGGGCAGCAGTATCAAGTTTTATAACCTTGAACGATTCTGAAGAACAACAACTAAATACTTCTTTTTATTTGGATTTTGTACACAAACTAAGAAAGAAGGGCGCTGAATTATCAATGAATTCGCACTATACGTATTATGATTATGAGCGCGGACAAGATTTGAATACTGATTTTTTTGATGTCAACAACATCCTAACTGCAGAGAATGATTTCTTGACAAATGCTGTCCAACAGATTAATCTCTACAGTATTCAGGCCGATTTTATAACTCCCATTGGTACATCCGCGAAATTTGAAACAGGACTTAGGTATGCACAGATCAATTCTGAGGGTCGCATTGACCAGGAAGGGTTTGATAGAAACCAACCTGGAATCGATCCTACAGAATCCGGTGTATTTGAATACGATGAAGGAATAATGGCAGGCTACACCAGTTTTGATAACAAATGGGACAAGTGGAACCTTAAAGTGGGTCTTAGGGCGGAGCATACCAAAACCAAGGGAAAGCTCAATACGGACGAGGTGGCCAAAAAGAACGACTATTTTAAGCTTTTCCCTTCATTTTCCCTTCAATACACCCATAGTGCAAAACATGATTTTCATTTGTACTATTACCGCAGAATTACCAGGCCGCGATATAATAATCTAAATCCATTTCAGGTTTTCCAAAGTAATAATTCAATAGTAGAGGGTAATCCGAATCTATTGCCATCTTCACGGCATTACATGGCCGGGGGTTATACCTTCAATCGAGGATATACCTTTGAGCTATTTTACAAGAATCGTACAAATTTCCACCAGAGATTGGTGTTTCAGGATAATGATTCGCAACTATTGCGCTTTATTAGTTCAAATGTTGACAAAGACTATGCCTACGGCTTCAATTTCAGCATTAGTAAGAACTTCACAAATAACTGGCATTTCTATTTTATGGCCTCGACGGCATATATAGAAAGTAATTTCACTGATTTGGATTCGGGTCAATTGGTCGAAAATGGTTTATGGAACACCTATATACGAACCAATAGCGGGTTTTCTTTTTTGAGTGATAAAAGTTTAAAGGCAGATGTGAGTTTGCTTTATTCCTCCCCCGTTATCCAAGGAAATTCAAGACAAGAAGATTACTCGAAATTGGGCATTACGTTACAAAAAACACTTTGGGATAAAAAAGGGAGCATATCACTAGGGGTAGATGACATTCTTAATGAGTCAAACCTATTTAATACAAGAAAATTCCTTGACCAGAATAACACCTCCTATTATAGGCCAGAAAGCAGATTGGTTGTTTTAGGATTCAGATATAAGTTCGGAAACACTAGGATTAGAACCAATAAAAAGTCCAAGAAAGTAGAGGAGCGCAATAGAATTTAATTGATCAATCCTGCCACTCGGCGATGAACAAATTAGTATCCCTACCTCCCCCGTTATTACGGTTACTTGAAAACGCCAAATATTTACCATCATTAGAGAATACCGGAAAAGCATCAAAAGTCTGCCCGTGGGTTACACGTTCCAAATTTTTGCCGTCAAGATCTATCAGGTATAAATTAAAAGGAAAACCTTTCTCAGCTTCAAAATTGCTTGAAAAGAGTATTTTTTCTCCAGAAGGATGAAAAAACGGACTCCAATTGGCGTTCCCCAAGAAAGTGAGTTGTTTTAGGCCACTTCCATCGGCATTGCATATAAAGAGCTCCATATCGGTTGGCTCAACCAAACCTTGGGCCAGTAATCCTTTGTATTCTTTGATAGCCTCTTCGGTTTTAGGCCTTGAAGCCCTGAAAATAATTTGGGTACCATCTGGTGAAAAGAAGGCGCCACCGTCGTAACCCAATTCGTTGGTAATTTGTTTTACATCGCTTCCGTCCAAATTCATGGTATACAATTCAAGATCACCGCTTCGGGTCGACGTAAAAACAATTTTATCCCCTTTTGGCGAAACTGTTGCTTCAGCATCATAACCAGGTTCATTGGTTAATTGAGCTGTAATATTTCCTTCCAGATCAGCCACAAAAATATCGAAGGAATCGTACACAGGCCAAACATATTTACCATTCTTGCGCAAAGGTACTTCAGGACAAGCTGGGTCAACTAGATGGGTAGAACCGTACACAAAATGTTTGTTGTCCGGTAAAAAGTATGCGCAGGTGGTACGGCCCAATCCTGTGCTTACCATAGGCGGTTTCCTGTCCTTGAAATTATCCTTTATATCCATTAAGAACATCTGGTCACATTCCAACCCCCATTGCTTATTATTCGACTGAAATATCATTTGTTTGTCATCAAAACTCCAATAGGCTTCGGCATTGTCGCCTCCAAAAGTTATTTGCCGAATGGATTTAAAATGTTTTTCACCATTGTAGATTAAAGTATCCGAACCTGCCATTAGGGTCGAAGGTCTTTCTTCGGTAGCAGCTTCTTTCTTGGGCTCGGTTTTGCAATTGCAGCAAAAGATTACAATGGCAAAACATAGAATAGTTCTCATAGGATGTTTAATTTTGGATAAAATATATGCAAAAATGATAAAAAAGATAGCAATACCACTGATTTTGTTGTTAATCGTATCCTGTACAAAAGAAAAAGCACCTACTGTTAGTCTTCAGGATGATGTTTATTTTCTAGCAAGTGATAGTCTAATGGGTCGTGAAACGGGCACTGAGTATGAGCTTAAGGCAGCTCAATATATTATGCAAAGAATGAAAGATCTGCACTTGAATCCTGCTGGGGATTCAGCGTCATATTATCAATCATTTTCATTTAAACCTAAAAAAGATCCGCATCAAGAAGTTACCTATGTTAGCAGTGATAGTTCTATTACCGGAACCAATATTATTGGTTATTGGGATAATAAAGCCGAAAGCACCATCATCATCGGTGCCCATTATGACCATTTGGGAATGGGCGGGGAAAGCTCATTGCATCGCGATGGA
>JBATIW010000576.1:0-4083 GCA_049668005.1 Maribacter sp. | reverse complement strand
CTCCCGTATACGTTCTTCTTTCTTTTCAATATTTCTAGTGCTGTTCAAAGTGCCAACTCCCTTGCCCTGCCAAACCAGTTCTTTGTTTTTGGCATCGATCAAATCAATATACAGCGAACCTTGTGTTCTTGTACTTACAGCCGGACTGTTCCATCCCCAACCAGGACCAAAACCACCCCAATACCAGGGACTCCATCCCCAGCCCCAACCAGGGCCCCAGCCGCCCCAGCCGAAATTGTTGTTGTAAATATCGACTTGCTCACGTTCTTTCGTGAAAATACTGACCAATAAATCTGGATCTTGTGCTTTTACCATACCCCTGGAACTCATTTCTGTATCAATGGCTTTTAGGATTCTCTTTTTATCAAGATCGGAGATATGGGCTTTGTCAATGCCTGTTTTATAAAAGGCATACGTTTTGTAGCTGGTGAAATTGGCTTCATTGTCATAATCGGATACAACACGAACCGAAACACAGGAGCTTAAAAAAAGCAGTGCCAAAACCGGTAGTGCGAGAATTTTCATAGTTTTCATAACTGTTATTTTTTTTGGAATTAAAGCAATCAGTCTTTTTTTAAATGTCTCAAAAATCGTGCCGAACGACCTTGTTTTTATTGGGAATTGGTCTTTATATCATATCCGTAAGGGCAATGTCGACAACCACTTTCACAACAATAGCCGCGTTTTAAATGATACTGTTCAGTAAATACCCTAAAACCCTCTTCGGAGAGATAGAAATCGCCCTCTTCGGGTTTGATTATTTTTTTCATTTAACTCGGAATGGTATTTTTATAATAATAGTAAAATTAAAGTTTTTCTGTTGACAAAACCTTAGTAATACGCCAATAGCCTTTATTTAATGGGTATTTGCCAAGAAATGTTCATTAAACGAATTTGTTTGCAACAAATCCAATTTTATCTTTAAGGTTTAATTTTAACAATTATCTTTGGTTACAGGCGTTTTAAAGCTGATTTATGATTCTAGTCTTTAAACATTTTTTCTACAAAAACTATGTAGGTCTATCCATATGGCCTTTTATATTTTTAAAGAATGATTCTTTAAAAGAGGATATATTTCTTATAAACCATGAGAAAATACATCTTGTTCAACAGAAAGAATTATTGATTATTCCGTTCTACATAATCTATATTGCAGAATGGGCAGTAAGGTCAATATACTATTTTGATACGTATAAGGCGTATCAAAATCTAAGTTTTGAGCGTGAGGCCTATTTAAATGAAAAAGACCTGGATTACATTAAGAATCGATCGACATTCAGCTTTATTAAATATCTTTGGCACTGAATATCTAGAAAGTGCATACTGAAAATCAAAAAGTAAACCTCCCTATCTTAGAAGAAAAAAAAGTATCGCTCTTTATCAAAAGAGAAGATACAATTCACCCATTGATTTCGGGGAATAAGTATCGCAAACTAAAGTACAATATTAAAAAGGCCAAAATCGCGCAATATCAGACCCTATTGACCTTTGGAGGTGCTTTTTCCAACCACATTCTTGCCACAGCAAGTGCCGCCCAGGAAAATGGATTAAAAAGTGTAGGTATTATACGTGGTGAGGAATTGGCATTTAGGTGGAAGGATAATCCAACTTTAGCGAAAGCTGCTGCACTTGGAATGAGGCTTAAGTTTGTATCAAGAAACGATTACAGGAATAAGCATACTGATGAATTCATAGAGCAGCTCAAAGCAGAATATGGATATTTTTATTTGCTTCCCGAAGGCGGCACAAATGATTTGGCCATCAAGGGCTGTGAAGAGATTTTGACTGAGGAAGACAGTCGTTTTAATCTGGTTTGTAGCAGCGTAGGAACCGGGGGAACCATCGCTGGAATAATCAATTCTCTATCTTTAGGGCAAAAGGTCTTAGGATTCCCAGCGTTAAAAGGAGACTTTTTAAAAGAAGATATTTGTAAATTTGCCACTAAGGGGGGATGGAATTTGCAAATGGATTATCATTTTGGAGGTTATGGGAAGGTCTCGGCCGAGCTTATAAATTTCATTAATGATTTTAAAAAAGAAACCCAAATACCCTTAGACCCGATTTACACCGGTAAAATGATGTTCGGAATTTTGGACATGGTCAAAAAGGATAACTTTGAACCGGATACCATAATACTGGCAATTCATACGGGGGGATTGCAGGGAAGAATTGGAATGAACAAAATATTGAAAAAGAAAAACTTACCATTGATAGATTTATGATAAAAAGACTCATCATAGTTGCGCTTTTAGGAATGGTATTTATTGGTTGTAAAGCCAAAAAGCAATCAACCTATAAAGGTTCCAAACAGAAAACGGTAGCCGTTAAAAAAGGGAGTACCCATAAAAAATATGAATCAAAAGGACTTTATCCACTGCCTGAGGACACCGGAAAGTTTAAAAGATTCACGATTTCATCGGTTGATGAGTATATTAAAACGTTTTCAGAAATCGCCCAATATGAAATGAAGGCCTATGGCATTCCTGCCAGTATAACCCTTGCCCAAGGTTTATTGGAAAGCGGTCTGGGAAAAGGGGAATTGGCCGTTAAGACCAATAATCATTTTGGAATAAAATGCCATACCGGTTGGAAAGGCGATTATGATTTTCATGATGATGATGAAAAAGGGGAATGTTTTCGAAAATATAACCATCCCATGTATTCGTACCGCGATCATAGCGAATTTTTGTCATCACGTGCGCGATATGCCTTTTTATTCGACTATAGCGCCAATGACTATAAAAGGTGGGCCAAAGGGTTACGTCAGGCGGGATATGCCACGGATAAAAGATATCCGCAAAAACTGATATATCTTATTGAAAAACATCAATTGCAAAAGTTTGATAAGGGTATTAAACGTAATAGCTTAATTGCCAATGCCGGACCAAAGCAGTATGAACACAAGGTGCATGTTGTCCAGAAAGGTGATACTCTTTATTCAATTTCGAGAAGATATTTTATCTCTGTTGATGAGATAAAGAGAATTAATAATATGAACTCCAATAATTTGGCAATAGGCCAAGAGGTTACTGTAAAGACCGAATTATCCAAAAAATAAGAATGATCTATCAAAGAAGTAGTGCCTTATTTGCTGAGGCCAAAAAATATATTCCTGGAGGGGTAAATTCGCCCGTTCGTGCCTTTAAGGCTGTGGGAGGTGACCCCATTTTCGTTAAAAGTGCCAAAGGGGCTTATTTGTATGATGAAGATGGAAACAAACTAATAGATTATATCGCTTCTTGGGGCCCATTGATTTTAGGTCATGCCTACGAACCTGTAATCAATGCGGTTATTGAAAAAGCAAAGAAAGGTACCTCATTTGGTATGCCCACAGGGATTGAGACCGAACTTGCCCGGCTTGCGGTTTCAATGGTACCCAATATTGATAAGATTCGATTTGTGAACAGCGGTACTGAAGCTTGTATGAGTGCGGTACGATTGGCACGGGGTTATACCGGGAAGGATAAAATCATAAAGTTTGCAGGCTGCTATCACGGACATTCTGATTCCTTTTTGATTCAGGCCGGTAGTGGTGCTGTAACATTTGGAAGTCCCAATAGCCCTGGAGTTACCCAGGGTACAGCAAAGGATACCTTGCTGGCCACGTATAATGATTTGGAAAGTGTACGGGAATTGACCATTGCAAACAAAGGCGAAATCGCGGCAGTTATTATCGAACCCGTTGCTGGAAATATGGGTTGCATAATTCCTAAGGAAGATTTTATTAAAGGCCTCCGTAAACTCTGTACCCAAGAGAATATCCTTTTGATATTTGACGAGGTAATGACCGGTTTTCGTTTAGGTAGGGGAGGCGCACAAGAAGTTTTAGGTGTTGATGCTGATATTGTAACATTTGGGAAAGTAATAGGCGGTGGTCTGCCTGTAGGCGCTTTTGCTGCACGAGCGGATATTATGAATAAATTAGCGCCAGATGGGCCTGTATATCAAGCAGGGACATTAAGTGGAAATCCTTTGGCCATGAGCGCAGGCTTGGCGATGTTGACCGAATTGAATAACAATCCAGCTATATTTAGAAGTTTGGCCGATAAAACAGCTTATTTGCATAAGGGATTGGAAACTGTG
>JBATIW010000575.1:0-4420 GCA_049668005.1 Maribacter sp. | reverse complement strand
GATTCGCCTTTAGGTATTGATAAAGAAACCCAATTTTCACCTTTTATCATTTTACCTAATACAACTATTTGACCAACATGATTTGCGTAATGTGCCAATTGACGGTTAATCGCTTCTGTAATAGTATGTTCCTCGTTACGGATTTTCACAAGCCTTTTGAAATTGTTTGAATTTATGGAAGCTATGGCATCAAAAAGACACTGCCAGCCTTCTTCCCAGGCAGTGATCATTTCAGTTTTTGTAGTGAACGGTTCTTCAAATTCAGTGTCTCTATGCCGCCATGGTTTTTCTCCATCCTCAGTTAGAAAGTTAGTCCACCTGCTGCGCATATTGCCTGCTATGTGCTTTACGATCTGCGATATACTATTGTCTTCCTTATGATATTGCCAAAGAATATCAGATTCACCCAATTGGGCGAATGTCTTATCTCCCATGGTTTTATAACGACGGAATTCAAAAAGTATACTTTCTAGGTAATTCTTGGCAAAGTCCATCAAAAACCTATTGATTTTCAGCGGGAATAAATTGTAAGGCGGCACCATTGACACAATGTCTTTTTCCTGTAGTTTTTCGGGGCCCATCTTCGAAGACATGGCCTAAATGTCCACCACAGGTCGCACAATGTTCCTCCGTACGTTTGTATCCTATTTTGTAATCAACATCATAAGCTACATTACCAACGATTTCCCGGTCAAAACTGGGCCAACCTGAGCCGGAATCATATTTGTGGTCGCTTTTGAAAAGCTCGGTTTTACATGCGGCACAGACATAAACGCCCTTCTTTTTGTTATCTAAAAGTGCACTTGTGCCGGCAGTTTCGGTTCCGGCTTTCCTTAAAATATAGTACTGCAGGTCAGTAAGTTCTTTGCGCCATTCGGCATCGGTTTTAACCACTTTGTAGGCAACTTCCTTTTGGTCGGTTTTGCTTTTTGTTTCGGCTTTTTCCTGTGAATTTCCTTTACATCCAACAAGGACAATGCATAAAGTGAAAATTATCTTCTTTATCATATTTTTTTCTTTTGAATATTAGACGATGGGTCCATACAATCCTTTCAAATATATAACACTTAAGCGTTATAAAACATTAAGATTTTGTTAATCAAGTAAGTAAATCTTGAAAACAAAAAACCCCGCCGAATTAAAGCGGGGTTTATACTTGACAAAGAATGGACTAGTTCAATTTTACTTTTTGAACATCTTTCTCTGTTACACCAAGTGTATTCATTACGGCCTGTACATTTGATCGATCCAATTTAGATCCAGCGGCAAATTCTGCAGGTAAAACTGCTATTCTGAAAACTTGGGCATCTGTATCTCCAGCTGATAAGGTACTCATATCAAAGTCAGCTTCTAAAAAGATATTTACATCAAAAAAGGTGAAATCGTAATTGTATTGCAATAGCCCTTGGTCCAAAAGAATGGTTTGTGGTAATAATCTCCAGATATCTACGGCGTCACCATTGCCATCCTCGGTTTGATCCCAGAGAATATAGACAAGGACAACATCGCTCTCAAAAACCTCAACGGTTTGAGGAAATTCATAAAAAATGCTATAGTCCTCAGCGAGGAAGTCGCCTTCAATGTCAATGACCGTTCCTAGAATATTGATTCCGTCCTGTCCGTCCCTACCGTCAAGACCATCCAGGCCATCAAAACCTGGAGGGCCTATAGGGCCTTCACAGGAAATTATGAATAAGGATAAAAATGCTCCGAGTACAATGCTAATTTTTCTCATAACTATGGTTTTAATTGTTCGTTTGTTCTATATTCAAAGATTGTTTCAAAAAGCGTTCCACTTTTTATCAAAAACACATTTTTATTTGTGGAAAAGCTTTGCGAAGTAAAGTAAACGCTTAATTATCATGCCTTTTAGGTAAAGTTGATTAGTTTTGCCAAAAAATATAACAGAAGTATGTCCAAAGTTATTTCACACTCTCTTTTTTCTGAATTTGATATTAATTTATTCAAATCAGGCAAGCACTTTAAATTATATGAGAAACTTGGGTCCCATCCTATTGAGGTTGATGGGGTAAAAGGAACCTATTTCGCAGTTTGGGCCCCAACGGCCAAATCTGTTTCTGTGGTTGGGGATTTTAACAATTGGCAAGGTAATGAGCACCAACTCAATGTTCGATGGGACGAAAGTGGAATTTGGGAAGGGTTTATTCCTGGAATAGGAACGGGAACACTTTATAAATACACTATACATTCAAATAATTTTGGAGTCGTCACAGAAAAGGCCGATCCTTTTTCAAAATTATGTGAGCATCCGCCCAAAACAGCTTCTGTAGTTTGGGAAGCCGATTATTCTTGGAAAGATAAAAAATGGATGGATTCAAGGGAAACCAAGAATGGCTTGGACAAACCCTATTCTGTCTATGAAGTGCATTTAGGTTCATGGAAACGGAATAAGAATAATGATTTTCTCTCTTACAAGGAACTTGCCGAAGATTTAGTAAAATATGTAAAGGAAATGGGTTTTACCCATGTGGAGTTTATGCCGATCATGGAATTTCCATATGATCCATCTTGGGGGTATCAGCTTACAGGATACTTTGCTCCAACCTCACGTTTTGGCAAGCCCGAGGAATTTAAACTATTGGTTGATAAATTACATCAGAGTGGAATTGGGGTTATCCTTGATTGGGTGCCGTCACATTTCCCTGAAGATGCCCATGGTTTAGGGTTTTTTGATGGTTCACATTTGTATGAACACCCAGACCGAAGAAGAGGGTATCACCCTGATTGGAAAAGTCTTATTTTCAATTACGGCAGAAATGAAGTACGTGCATTTTTAATAAGTAACGCCCTGTTCTGGTTAGATCAATTCCATGTTGACGGACTAAGGGTTGACGCAGTAGCTTCGATGCTTTATTTGGATTATTCCAGGGAAGAAGGCGAATGGGAACCCAATATGTATGGTAATAATGAAAATTTAGAAGCTATCTCATTTATTAGGGAATTAAATGAAACGGTATATGGTAGTTTTTCCGGGGTACAAATGATAGCTGAGGAATCTACGGCATTCTCAGGGGTATCAAAACCCGTGAATATTGGCGGACTCGGATTTGGTATGAAATGGATGATGGGTTGGATGCATGATACCTTGGAGTTCTTTAGTAAAGAGCCTATTTATAGAAGACACCATCTGAACGATATTACCTTTAGTATGACCTATGCGTTTACGGAGAACTTCATGCTTCCCTTCTCCCATGACGAAGTGGTATACGGGAAGAAGTCGCTTTTATATAGAATGCCAGGTGATGAATGGCAGCAATTTGCCAATTTACGATTGCTTTATGGTTATATGTTCACCCATCCCGGAGCTAATCTAATATTTATGGGAGGTGAGTTTGGACAATCCTCTGAATGGAATTTTAACCAGAGTTTGGATTGGCATTTGACCCAGTATGATTTTCATTCCGGCATACAGAAATTGATACAGGATCTGAATAAAATTTATAAAACATATCCGGCGCTATACGAAAAACAATTTGGCCAAGACGGTTTTCAATGGATTGATTACGGTGATGCCGAGAACTCTGTCCTGACCTACATTCGAAAAGGACATGATGAGAAAAACGATCTTATAATTGCCGCCAATTTCACTCCTGTTCCCAGAGTAAAATATCGCATTGGTATTCCTAAATCAGGTCCTTTGAAAGAAATATTCAATAGTGACGCTAAAAAGTATGGGGGTACAGGATCGAAAAATACGGCGGTGAAAACAGAAAAAAAACCATGGCATAGTTTTGACGAATCAATTGAAATTACGATTCCGGCCTTAGGAATTGTCATTTATCAATAATCTGATCAATTTTATCGTATTAGTTTACAATAAGTCGCTTTATGTTTCATAATTACACACTAAAGCGTTTATTTTGTTGGCTTTAAATTTTAACCAACTATGATTACCAATACAGAATTAGAATATAAAGGGAACCTTTATCCCAACCAAATAGTAAACTTTAAGCAAGATGTAGACAAATTCTATTTCACCACCGAAAATGGGGTTATTTTGCAGATTACCGTCTTACGCAACAGTGCGTTGCGATTTAGATACGCTACCGAAGAAGTCTTTCAACCAGATTTCTCCTATGCTATTAGTGAAAATGCCAGTAGGGGATATAATCACTTGGAAGTAAGTGAAACCAAGACAGAATATTTAATTGAAACAACCAAGATCAAGGTTTTGGTCGATAAAAAATCCCTACGTATCCAAATTTCCGATTTGGAAGGGCATATCATCAATGAAGATGAAATTGGTTTTCATTGGGAAGAGAATTATGAATATGGCGGTAATTCCGTGAAAATGAGTAAGATCACCCAAAGTGCCGAAAGTTATTATGGTATGGGAGATAAGGCAACCCACTCTAATTTAAAGGGAAAGAGGGTCCACAATTGGTGCACAGACCAGTAT
>JBATIW010000574.1:0-7290 GCA_049668005.1 Maribacter sp. | reverse complement strand
CCATAGAGCATTTACTTTTAATTTAAATCAAAAAAATCCTATCAAGATTTGATAGGATTAAATATAAAGATTTATTGATAGCTACCTATCTTGTAATCTCTAAAATCTCAAAGGTAATAGCACCATTGGGAATCGTGATTTCTACGGTATCACCAACTTCCTTACCCAATAACCCTTTCCCAATAGGTGAGCTAACTGAAATCTTCCCGGTTTTAATATCGGCCTCACTTTCAGCTACCAAGGTATATTTCATTTCCATACCATTGGCTTGGTTTTTTAATTTAACCGTTGACAATACCAGTACTTTTGAATTATCTAATTGGGATTCATCAATCAATCTTGCGTTAGCCAAAGTATCTTCCATTTTAGAAATTCTCAGTTCTAATAGTCCTTGTGCTTCTTTGGCAGCATCATACTCTGCATTTTCAGATAAATCACCTTTATCCCTTGCTTCCGCGATTGCTTTTGAGGCATTAGGACGTTCAATGTCCTTAAGCTGATTCAACTCATCCCGCAGCCTTTTTAACCCTTCTGCCGTGTAATAAGATATGTTACTCATAGCTTCGTCATTTAATAAATAGGAAAATCCCCTTTTTTAGAGAGGATTTAACGCAAATATACATAATTTTTGTTCAATTTTGCCCAAGTATCCCTAATTAGAAAGTGCTTTATGACCCGTTATTTTGGAATAGTTTTATTGTTTTTATTGGTATCCTGTAGTAATGATGGTACAAACCGCAATCCCTTTTTACAGGAAATTGGATTTAGGTTTGATATGAACCTAAACCTGCCATTGTATAGTCCGTTGACCAATACAGGTAATGCCGTATATGTGGGCGCCGAAGGCGTAGGTTTAGCTGGTTTCTTTGCTATGAACACTGGATTCAGCCAATTTAGGGCATTTGAAGCCAGTTGCCCCAACCATGCCCCCAATGATTGTTCAACCATGGTCCTTAATGGGCAAACGGCTAGCTGTTCTTGTGAAGATTTCGAATACAGTTTGTTCACCGGGCAATTGTTGAACAGGCCTGATGATGGCAAACGATATTATGATATGTTGGAATACCGAACTAGTTTTGGAGGTAATACCTTAAGTGTTTCCAATTAACTAGATGATTATTTCTGCAAGCCTAAGATTTTATCCATCACCCAACTGGTATGTAACCCAGAGTATCCTAAAGACGGATGGTTTTTTTCATTAGACAAGTGGCTTTTGATATTCATTACATGAAATTCCTGTATATGTGTAGGATTCGGGATTTCGAGTTTTTCCTCCCCTTGTGAATTCAAAAGAATTATTGGTTCTTCATTGAAGATGGCAAAAGTAATCTTCCCAGCACTACCTAAAATTTCAACCTTATCTTCGCGCTGATAGCAACCGAAATTCCAGCTACCATTCCCCGATACACCGCTTTTGTGCATCCAACTGCCAACAATGGCATCTTTTGCCGAGTACAAACCCATTTGATTCGTAGCAAAGCCATTGGCTGTTTCAATATCTCCCAAGAAGTACATAATCAAATCAAGTCCATGGCATGCCAAGTCATCAAAATATCCCCCTGGGGCAATGCCAGCATCAGTTCTCCAATTATAATTCCCGCTTAAATCCAATTGATTGGGAGGTTTGGACAAATGCCAGAGTACATGACGAACCTCACCAATAGCACCATCATCCAGCCATTGTTTTATTTTGTTGAAACGAGGTAATGAACGCCTATAATAAGCAATGAATAAAGGAATACCATTCTTTTCAAAAGCGTTATGGATTGCCAAGCTATCAGCGTAGGAGGGAGCCATTGGTTTTTCAATGCAACAGGGTTTTCCTGCCTTCGCGACTTTCAAGGCATAAAATTTATGTGAATCTGGGGGTGTAGCGATATATACGGCATCTATATCATTATCGGCAATTAATTCATCTGCTTTGGAATAGTACTTTGGAATATTATGCCGTTTGGCATAATCAGCAGCTTTTTCCCGATTACGACGCATGACCGCCACAACTTCAAAACCATCGGTGTTTTGATAGGCAGGTCCACTTTTTATCTCGGTAACTGCACCGCAACCGATTATTCCCCACCTTAGGTTTTTAGAGTTGGTCATTCAATTGAATTTTTATATCTAAATCTACGAATTCTGGCGAAATCCATACTATTAAAAAATTGGCGTTACCATTTCAATACCTCTAAAATTCTTTCTTAAAAGAGCGGGATTATACTTTAGAAATTCAATGTAGCCCCTAATAAAAAGTTAGTGCCTGCCTGTGGATAATAACCGGCACCTTCTATCGTAGTCGTCTGCCCAGGAGCAGACAATGTATCATCATAGGTAAAGAAATACCCGTTAGAAACAAACTCGGCATTGAATATGTTGTTTATCAATGCAGAGATAGTTATACTTTTTATAAATGAGTTGGTTTCAATCACATATTGCATATTAAAATCCGTTTGGGAATAGGCATCCAAAACTGAACCTTCAGCGTTTATATTACCCATATATTGTTTACCTACATATTTACTTAACACTGAAATCTGTAAGTCTTCCAATGGCATATAGGAAATGCTATTCCCAAAGATTATGTCTGGGGAAAAAGCGATATTGGTATTTCCTAAATTTTGAATTACCCCATCTCTTTGAAAAACAAACTCTTTATTCTTGTTTGAGCTTATTGCAATATTTGGGCTAATAACAAATTTATTACCGACAGCAATATTCGCATCAATTTCCAAACCAATACGGTAACTATCGCCAACATTCGCCCTTAATGGAGCGCCCACATCATTCAATTCACCGGTGAGCACGAGCTGATCTTTGTAATTCATATAATACAAGTTGGTGTTCACCTGTGTCCCTGAAGATAAAAAACGCCACCCCAGCTCAAAATCATTCAATTTTTCGGGTTTTGGACTCCCATTTTCATAGTCATTTCTATTAGGTTCCCGATTAGCAACAGCATAGGATAAATAGAAGTTATTGTTTTGGTTTAAATCAAATGTCACTCCAACTTTTGGATTGAAGAAATTAAAAGTATCATCTACCAAACCAGTATCATCGCCATTCGCCTTATAACCAACTGCTCTATATTGCAAGTCCCCAAAAAGACTCCAATGGCTGTTTAGCTTGTAATTGGATTTGGCAAATACATTTAAATCTGTCTTTTTGGATTCATCATCATAATATCGATCCCGAATGGAACTATTCGGGGCAAACTCTGCCCAAATCACCTCTCCAAAATGTTTGCCATTATAGGTATTCCAACCCCCTCCGAGAATCAAGTTCAATTTTTCCTTCTTATAATTGGCTGAAAATACAGTACAATAAAAATCATTGTCTAGCCATCTTCTGCGAATAAGGTCTGTTGTGTTTACCGCTTCACCATTGACCGTTATGGAAGAAAAACCGTATGTGGAAAAATCGTCATCCTCTTTAAATTGCTCAAAAAAGCCTCGCCCTCTTGTATAATGAAGCGCCAAATTGGTGTTCCAGTTCTCATCCAATTTTTGGTTCCAAAGTAATTGTGCATGATTTTGTTTGTAGTTGTCTACCTCATTTTCATAGAATTGGGTATTTCCGTTCGCATCAGTATATATTCCTGAAGGATTGAAAGTTCTATCAGACTCCAAAGTAGCCGCATCAATGCCGTACCAGGCTTGATATGTAATTTCATGACCCCCAAAAAGAACGGCCTTTAATAAGGTGTTTTCATTTTTATAAGCTCCTTGCAAAAAATAAGAATCCAATTCGGAGGAAGCTCTATCTATATATCCGTCAGAGTTAATTCGCGATAGTCTGCCCGAAATCTCAATATGATCGTTTAGCAAACCCGTGCTAAATTTTAAGTTGTTTCTCAATGTGTTGAAACTGCCAATTGATGAGGAGATCTGACCAAAAGCCTCATCTGAAATACCATCGGTAGCAATATTTATACTTGCACCAAAAGCTCCGGCACCATTGGTTGAAGTACCCACCCCTCTTTGTAATTGCAAACTCTCAATTGAAGATGCAAAATCAGGCATATTTACCCAAAACGTACCATGTGATTCTGAATCATTATAGGGAATTCCGTTGATGGTGACATTTACCCTTGTTGCATCGCTGCCACGAACTCTTATCCCTGTATAGCCAAACCCGGCCCCAGCATCTGACGTCGTGACCACAGCGGGCATATAATTCAATAAAATAGGAATGTCCTGTCCCAAATTCCTTGGTTTCAAATCTTCTTTGGTAAGATTCGTGAATGTTACCGGGGATTCTTTGGTTGCTCTAATAGCTGAAACAAACACCTCATCCAATGTTATTTTTTTACCTTCAAGGGAATCTTTCTGGACATCTTGGGCCGAGAGACCCATAGCAAAGGCAATTAAGCCTAATGTTGTGAATAAAAGTTTCATCCGTAATACAGCGTTACGAATAAAAGGGGCTATTATTCTCTATTAAATTGAAAATTGTTTCTAAAGAAACATTGGAAAATCCAAATGGCATTTTTCGCCTCCCTTAGCGGCATTACCCGCCCAGGTTCATTGGGTATAATCTCAGCCAGCCTAAACAAGCACCCCTTTGAGATGGGACAAATGTACTATTGAAAATTAGACCATCATAATAAAAAATGATTTACTTTCCAATTTATTAGGCCCAGCAATATATGGGCAGCATTCTTTTTGCCTATACTTGATGTGTGGGTTTTAAAAGGTCATTGACAGTCTTTACAGGATTGAACGTTGATAGTGGAACCTCAACGAATATTGTGTTCCAAAAAGCCATAGCACCATTCCATAATCCTGGAAGTTCTAAGGCTTTTAATTCACGTCCTTCTTGCGTTTTATTGGTTATAAAAGCTTGTTTATGATCCACAAAATTCAAAAGATTGTATTTCTCCCCTTTAAAATTCTTTACGCCACAAACCAAGTCAACAGGATTGAAATGGGTTGAATTATTAAGGATATCAACCTGCTTTTCATTAGACATGTCAAGTTGTGCAGACTCGATGATTTGAAGTGAGACATGATCATGTGCATTTCTTATCCAAAAAGGACCCCCACCAGGTTCCCCTTCATTTTTGACCATTCCGCAAATACGGATTGGTCTATTAATTTTATCCTTTAAAATTTCAATCTGATCTCCAAGATTAAAACTGGAATATTTGTCTACAAAGCGAACATTAAGCTCGTTTTCAAGAAATTCCTTTATATCTACCATTACATCAGCAGACAATGTATTATCATCGAGTATTTGGGCATAATTAAAAGCCTTCTCTTGCACCTTTAAAAGCAAGCCTGCCAACATTTTTTTGCTTTTTACAAGTTCATCTTGCACCTTGGGCACTACAACATTATCAATATTTTTAATAAAAATAATATCAGCTTCCTCTTCATTCAAGTTCTCTATGAGCGCACCATGACCCCCTGGTCTAAAAAGTAAAGAACCATCAGCATTCCGAAATGGTTTATTATCCATATCAACCGCAATGGTATCTGTCGAGGCCTTTTGATAGGAGTAACCAATGTTGAAACTCGTTTTTGTTTCTTTGGATAGCCGATCATTGATAGCACCATACTCCTCGGTAAACATACGAATGTGTTGTTCTGAAATGGTAAAATGCAAATTAGCATCTTCCCCAACTTTAGCATAATTGGAAGCTTCTTTTAAATGCTCTTCAAAAGGAGTGGCCGAATGGTTTCCATAATTATGAAAGGGCAGTAACCCTTTTGGATAAAATCCGTAGTTCAAAGTGTCTTCAGACATCATTTCCTTAACAAAAAGATATAGCTCTTCGTCCTTATTAGCGAATTTTCCTTTGATCCTTTCTTGAACAATATCGTAAAATGGAAAATTTTTCAATCCAGTGTTAAAAACCTGTAGATCAGTATCATTAGTGCGCTCAAAATAACTCTTTAGGCTTTCTTTTGATGGGTCATAGGCATCCAAAAAATTGAAGAGTGCTTTGAACATTCTTGATGCAGCCCCAGAGGCCGGAATAAACTTGAGAAGCGCTAAGTCGTCCTTAGACCCTTCAAATGCATTAATGAGTGATTTTTGTTCTCGAATCGTAAACTTGCTAATACCCTCACCCACAACGGCTGCGTTTACGAGATTCACAAAAGGAATACCATCTTCAAAAATTTCGATTTGGTTTCTTACTTTCTCTTTGGCAATGCCTTTAGCGGCTATTTGTTTTAAATCCTCTTCGGTTAGTTGAATCATTTTTTCAATAGATTATCTATGTGTTCCACTGCAGTTTTTAATCGTGTGTTTTTATCCCCTTTTAAGATAATAAAATTCCTATTATATTTCTCCAACGTATCTTTAAAATATAAAAACATACGTTCGCGGTCATTAGGTTTATCGCGTAGATCATCTGCTTCCCAGGGTATATCAATATAAGTCAAGAAATATAAGTCATACTGGTTCTCCAAAGCATATTTTTCTAATATAGGGTCACAATTTCCAAGATAATAAGCCTCGGAATATACTTTTGTCTCCAACAAATCTGTATCGCAAATAAGTACATCAGTAGCTTTATTCGCCAAGTCATTTTCCAAACGCATTTGCCCTTCGGCAATCGGCAATAAATCTTTGGGCTCACAGGTTTTTCGTTCGTTATTCCATTTATCCTGGAGATATTCCCGGGCATACTCTGGCACCCAAACTGTATTATAGTGTCTTGCCAATTTCTCGGATAAAGTGGTTTTACCAGTAGATTCGGGCCCGAACAATACTACTTTTATAATGTCTGTGGGCTGCTGCTTAAATTTTTCTTCCATGCAAGATAACCATATACGGCAATGACCGTAAATATAAGATACTGAAGGCTTGTAAACGTAAATCCTTTATAAAAATATAGGGGAATTGAGATGATATCACCAACAATCCAATAAATCCAATTTTCAATCTTTCGTTTTGCCATGAGCCACATACCCACAAAGAAAACGGCCGTTGTAACAGTGTCTACATAAGCTGTCCAGCTGGTCCATTTATCAAATGAAAGGTATACGATATAAACAAATATCAAAGTGGCACTGAATATTAGCACAGATATTCTGTGCTCTTTCTTTGTTGTTCTTGTAATTGGCGTAAAATGAGTGGCGTCCACTTTTCGGGTCCAGACATACCACCCGTAAACACTCATGATGAAGTAATATCCGTTTATCATCATATCCCCAATGAGCCCCCATTGAAAAAGAAGATAAACATAAATAGAAGTACTGATCATCCCTGTGGGATAGACGAGAATGTTATTCTGTTTAGAAAACCAAACAGATAATAAACCGAAAATTACCGCTACAATCTCAAGGA
>JBATIW010000573.1:0-2655 GCA_049668005.1 Maribacter sp. | reverse complement strand
AATATCCAACTCTATGAAGGTCGAACCAATGATATGACCGTTATATTTACATCGAAATTTAATGTTGGATGAAAGAGAAACCCATTCAACTTTTTCAATAGACTCAAACAGGCCTATTGCTTTTTTCGCTTCTTCCACGGTATAAAAAGGTAGTGCCGGAGTATGCTTGCTATAACCCTCTTTATTGGCCTTTTCTGCCTCTTCCTCATGAATTTTGGCACTGTCTTTCAAAATAATCCCAGTAATCCTCAATGTCGGCAGTGTTCCCAATATTTTGCCCTTAAACCCTTCTTTGACCAATCTCGGCAAATAGCCAGTATGATCCAAATGACCATGGGTAAGCAATACCAAGTCAATTTCAGCTACGTTTATGGGCAAGGGCATCCAATTAATTTGTCGAAGTTCTTTTAATCCTTGAAACATGCCACAATCCACCAATAGATTTAGTTCTGGGGTTTCCAAATAGAACTTGGATCCCGTAACGGTACCTGATGCTCCTAAAAATTGGATTTTAACTGTATTCATGTTGCTCAACAGTTACATAATTGACGAAGCTCTTTCATTATTTTTCCCTTTCTGGGTTCAGAGACTTCCAAATGGTCAAGAAAGAAACTATCGTTCAATAATTGTCTGCACAAAACAACATCCCTACTCAACAAAAACTGCTTTTCGCGCTTACTCAACAATGTAGATACCGTAATGGGATACAATCCCAATCTATCAATCCGGTCTTTTAAGCCATCCTCTTTGGGAATGTCCCAACTCAACAAATACAAGTCTACACATTTGCCGTATGCCATTGCATCTTGGGTAAAACGTGTATTAGTAACCACCCAACCCCTATCCATCGCAATTGGATTGCTCTTTTTATTTTCCCAATAGCTTTTGATATCGTTATACCTGGAATGAATATACAAGGGTACTTTCACATTACAATTACGCCCTTCCTCCCCATGGAATTTGCATTCTATTACAGCCAACATTCCATTTTTTTTAGCAAAGACATCAACTTCGTGTTGAACACAATCACCTTGTATCATTTTACCAACTTCTGTTGAATAGCCCGAATATTCTAAAATTGCAGCGACAAATTTTTCAAAAGGAAAACCAGTAGGTCCTAACTCATAAATTGCTTTCTTTAATTTATATTTTGAAGCAAAGACCGATTTTTTATTTTTCAACAAGGCGAAAGCTCGATTATATATTTCCTTGGTGGAAATGCCCTGATAGAGTTCATCCCGAACTTTATCTACAATCTGGTTTACCAAAGTTGCATCGGCCCCACTTCTTTGCAATGACCTTCTCAGTTTTGTTAATGAAAACCGAACTTTCTCACCAGATGATTTAATAATCTCAATTGCGATTTGTTCTTCCATGCCAGTTATTTCACATGCACATCAACTTAGGGGAATTTAAGAAATTGAACAATGCTTACATCTGCCTTTATTGCTATGCTGGTTTGCCAAAAAACTCCCGGACCAGTTTCTTAATTTGATTATTGGTCATACTATCTACCTTGGTAACTGATTTTACCTTGGCGGCAAGTGACCGATAATTTTCATCCAGTTCTTTTTTGAACTTAGCGGCAGTCTCCGCAGGTCCAAATAGCGCAATGGCATCAGCCGTTTTAAGGGATTTTGCCAAATCCTTGAAATAGACTTTATACTGATGTTTTTCCCGTTCCAAATATCTACTGTCCTGAACAACATCCTGTGGACCCCATTTTGCCGATTTCGTCCCCGATCCACCATGGGGGCGAAAAACCTCTATTTCCGATACTATGGTTTCAAACTTTTCCGAATCCTCTGTAAGGGTAACCAGATGCGCCTTCTCTTTATCGAGCCATATACCTATATTTTTCATACTTTGAGTTTTAAATATTAGACTAAAAATGACAAATTTCAAAAGCTTCAACAATGATCCTGATCATTTGGTACCTGGAATCACCAAAAATGGAATGTCAATATTAAAAGCCAACTTTTTAATGACGGGCTCATGTAACAAATTCTCCAAAAAACTATGTTCATAATTTACCATTGAAAGCATACCAATGCCCAATTCTTCCAAAAATACCTGGATGGCTTTGGTCTTACTTGTGAAATTAGGCATCCAGTGAACTGAATTTTCGATTGGATCCAAATAGGCCCTAAGTGTTTTCAGGTTACTTTCCTGCACCTTATTCAAGTGTTCTTCCTCATTTATGTGAAGTATCCTTATTGCTGACCCGCATAATTCGGCCATATTTTGTATAGGGTCAAGAACTTCAGCATCATAATGCCTTTTATAGTTAGTGGCAAAAGCAATTTCATACGGTACCTCGAAATCTGCATTCATGGGTACGGCAATAATCGGGCATTTTTTCACCGATGCCATTGTTTTGGTGGTCGTGCTTCCCAGATACACCCCTAAGCCGCTTGTTTGCCCCTTGTTTCCCATTACAACCAAGTCTATTTTATGTCTATCGATGGATTGGGAAATGGCCGCTATCAAATCCATTTTTTTTGATATCATTTTATACTTGTGCTTTGGGCACTTATTATCCAAGTTAATTCTGTGATAAGCGTGTTTCAATTCCTCATTGGATTCATCTTTAAGTTGCTCTAACAATCCCTTATGTTGCCCATTACCATTATCAATGCTTCTACTTATCAAGGG
>JBATIW010000572.1:0-3496 GCA_049668005.1 Maribacter sp. | reverse complement strand
GAAATACGCCTTACAGTATATGACGAAAACCATGCAGCGATTAGGGCTTATGAAAAAGTAGGTTTTAAGAAACACATTATAGAAATGCGCTTGCAATAATTTCACTTCTATGTTACTCTAAATTATTTGTACCGAAATTGTACTTTTGAACAAAAGAATACTATGCAATTTCAGAATTCACTTGCCTTTGCCCAAAAAATGGATGCTGAGGATGAACTTGGCAAATACAGGAATGAATTCCATTTTCCTCAATTGAACGGTAAGGATGTTATTTATTTTACGGGAAATTCGTTAGGACTACAACCAAAAACTACCCAAAGGTATATTGATGAGGTAATGAATGATTGGAAAGAATTGGCGGTTGAAGGCCATTTTCATGCCAATAAGCCCTGGTGGGATTATCATGAACGTTTGTCAGAACCATTAGCTAAGATTGTAGGTGCCAATGCCAAAGAAATTTCCGTAATGAATACTTTGAGTGTAAACCTGCATTTATTGATGGTTTCATTTTATAGACCTACAAATACCCGTTTTAAGATTTTGTGCGAAGAAAAGGCATTTCCCAGTGATCAATATATGCTTCAAAGTCAGGTAAGGTTTCATGGTTTGGATCCTAAGGAGGCCATTGTTGAATTGAGGAAAAGAGAGGGTGAAAATTATTGGCGAACTGAGGATGTATTACAAAAAATAGGTGAAATAGGAGATGAACTTGCCTTGGTATTAATAGGTGGCGTTAATTATTATAATGGGCAGGTTTTTGATATGAAAACGATTACCAAAGCCGGAAAATCAGCAGGTGCCTTTGTGGGTTGGGATTTGGCCCATGCCGTTGGTAATGTTGCATTGAATCTGCATGATTGGGGCGTTGATTTTGCAGCATGGTGCAGTTATAAATATATGAATAGTGGTCCTGGAAATGCTTCTGGGGTGTTTATAAACAATAAGCATTTGGGTAAGGATGACATTCCAAGATTTGAGGGTTGGTGGGGTACAAAAAAGGAGACTCGATTCATGATGAAACCCAATTTTGAACCTTTGGACACTGCAGATGCATGGCAGATAAGCAACCCGCCAATACTTTCGCTAGCACCTTATTTGGCTTCACTTCAGCTTTTTGAGGAAGTGGGCATGGATGCATTGATTGAAAAACGGGATACAATCGTGGCTTATTTGGAATTCATTTTGAAAGAGATCGATAAGGATGTTGAGAGTAGTTTTGAAATCATAACCCCAAAAGAACGGGGTTGTCAGTTATCGGTTTTCCTTCACGGACAAGGCAGGACACTATTTGATCATTTGATGAAAAACGGGGTCATTGCCGATTGGCGGGAACCCAATGTAATTCGTTTGGCACCAGCCCCATTTTATTGTTCATATGAAGATATGTACCGGTTTGGACAGATTTTAAAGGATGGTATTTTGACAAAAACCGCATAGCGAACGGATGGTTTTTTAATTAGTTTTACGCTCGAATAACAACCAAACCTTCTATGAAATCACTTCAATTAATATTGTCCAATCCAAGATATTTTGGGCCTGCATGGGTATATGCCAGCCTCAATATCCTATTCGGAACATGGGCGATATACATTCCAACAGTAAAGGATAAATTGGGTATTGACAAAGCTGATCTAGGAATTGCCATTTTCTTTCTTGCTCTTGGAGTGTTCACGGTTTTTCCGGTTGCTTCTAGAATAATCAATAAGGTCGGGGTTGGAAGAGCTACAGCATTTGGTGTACTTTTCAGTGGATTGTCCGCATTACTCCCTTTAATTGTCCCTTCTTATTATACATTGATGGCAGCACTTTTTCTGTTCGGCGCCAGTAATGGCTTCACTGATATCTCGATGAATACCCTGGTCACTGAAATTGAAAAGGAGGATCAACAAAAATTCATGTCCGCAGCGCATGGTTTTTTCAGCTTGGGAGGCGTTTTAGCAGGTTTAGGTAGTTTTTTAATTGTTGGGATCAATAATCCCCCATTGCATATGTTATGTGCCGTGCTACTTGTCCTAGTGGTTAATTTTATGTTTTTCAAAAAATATTACGATGTAAAGGCGGCCCTTATTGAAAAGGCACCATTCAGTTTAAAATTGTTCAAACCGTTGATGCTTTTAGGGGTTGTTTCATTTATTGCTATGGGCAGTGAAGGGGCTATTGTTGATTGGAGCGGTCTTTATTTAAAAGAGATTAGTATGGCACCAGAGGCTTTATGGGGAGCGGGTTTTTTGGGTTTCCAGATTACGATGACTTTGGGTCGTTTCTTGGGGGATGCCATCAGCACTCGAATTGGTTCTGTCAAGATGGTGGCATTAGGTACTTTTATTGCAATTCTAGGTTATGGCCTGGTGTTGTCAACTAATACCTATCTGGCCATTGCAGGTTTCGGTCTGAGTGGTTTAGGATTTTCGGTGATTGTTCCCGAGCTGTTTCGAATAGGTGGAAATGTCAAAGGTGTACAGTCATCCCAAGGGGTTGCCTTTATTGCAGGATTGGGCTATGCTGGATTTCTATTCGCACCTCCTATTTTAGGATTTATAGCAAAAAGTTACTCATTGGTCGCATGCTTTGTGGTACTGCTTTGCTGCGGATTATTGGTCTTAGGTGCAACAACGGTAATGAAAAAAAGGTGAAGTTTAAAGTTGGTCAGGGTTTAATTGGAGCTCACCTTCAAGTTTGAAAAATACAATTTAAAACCCTCTTCATTTGTATGCATTTTTGCGATTTTAAGCCCACCCATTTCTATATAATCTTCCCAAGTTGTAATTAAGGAAGGTTCTGGTTGGTTTCCTTTTCTAAAGACCCATTCCTTTACGATATAATCATCTTCAAAATAAAAATCATAGGCATCACCAGGCGTATAGCCACCATCGGAACCATAAACAATGGTTAGCTTATCCATTGCTTTTTTACCAATTGGGGCTATCTCATTTTCCTTATGGGTATGTGTGAAGTTTCCCTTGTCCCACAATAGATTAAAAGGTGCCAACAACCAATATTTATCGTTTATAAAGCCTCCATTGGTTTTATAGGCAACACTATCCATCTTGGACCAATTATAAGAAAGTGTATCGTTATTTGATATTGCAATGATATCATTGGTCTTGGGTTTCCAAATCCAAGTCCGTTCAAAATGTGAGGTGTCCCTGTCTACGTTAAAAGTGAACTGCAGCTCATTTATGCTTTTCCAATTTTCAATACCATTTGCTTGTGCAATATTTTCAAGTACTGTTAATTCGGTTTTTTGGGTAATTGTCTCGGTCTTCTTATCTGTTTTACAACTTGATGCCGAAAAAAGGAGGAATAAACAAATTAATGAGGCGTATTTCATTGTATTGGCTTTGTTCAAATATAGTTGGTTTAGAACAATTTATGGCAAAATTTATGCAAATTGGAAATATTCCGTCCTGCAACAATCAACAAGGCATTAAATTCCCTCCTATCCTTGTTAAAGTGGCAATAGGCCGTATATCATTTTAGATATACGGCCTATTTA
>JBATIW010000571.1:0-5099 GCA_049668005.1 Maribacter sp. | reverse complement strand
ATCGTATACGGGGCTAATTTCACTAAGGATGAGAAACAATTTCCTGGGGCCTCGATATTTAGCAAAGATGATAAACAAATACAGTTTGAACATGAAGGTGCCGATCTATTCTGTGATCTCGCTATTTACTATCAAAAAGAAAATAAGTTAAAGGCAATTGGTAATATTCTTCTACAACAGGGTGATTCCATTCAGATGACTAGTGGTAAAATTGATTATAATGGCAATGAAAATCTAGCAAAAGCCTGGGAAAATGTTGTGTTGACGAGTAAATCAAAAATGACCCTGACTACTGATACCTTGCGCTTCAACAGAGAGCAACAACAGGCCTATTATCAGGATTTCGGCACTGTGGTCGATTCTGTAAATACGCTGACCAGTGAGATTGGAAGGTATTTCCTAGAGACAAAAAAACTTCAATTCCTGGATAGTGTTCATTTGAAAAACCCTGATTATATTTTGGATTCAGAACAACTGGATTATTATGAAACTTCCAAGAATGCCTATCTATATGGTCCTTCTACAATTTTAGGGAATACCTATAAAATTTACTGTGAGAGAGGCTTTTACGATACCAAAGTTGAAAGTGGCTACTTTATAAAAAACACCAGAATCGATTATAATAATCGAATAATTAGAGGGGATAGCGTTTATTTTAACAAAGTAAGGGAGTTTGCCTCTGCAACAAACAATATAAAAGTCACAGACACCATTAATAATGGAGTAATCAGGGCGCATTATGCTGAGGTTTTTAAAGCAAAAGACTCGGTCTTCGCCACAAAACGAGCAGTTTCGATTACCTTAATGGAGCAAGATTCCCTGTATATGCATGGTGATACCCTAATGTTAACCGGGAAACCCGACCATAGGATACTCAGAGCCTTTAGAAATGCCAAATTTTTCAAGACCGATTTGAGTGGCAAATGTGACTCCATCCATGCTGATCAAAAAACGGGGATTACACAACTAATCACAAATCCTATTCTCTGGAACGGACCTAACCAAATGACTGGTGACAGCATCCATTTAAAATCTGATTTAAAGACTGAAAAGATGGACTCCCTCAAAGTCTTGAACAATGCCTTTATCATTTCACTGGACAGTGTAAGCATGGAGGGGTATAATCAAGCAAAAGGCAAGGATTTATTTGGCAAATTCAAGGATAACCAGCTCAAAATCATTGATTTAATCAAAAATACCGAAGTTATTTATTATATGTACAATGATGATGACGAACTCATTGGCATTGACAAGACTATTTGCAGTGCTATTCGCATAACCATGGCTGCTAATGATATTGAAGAGCTTACCTTTTTCATCAATCCTGATGGTGATATTTATCCCGAAAAAGAGCTTCCTGAAAATAGTAGAAAATTAAAGGGTTTCATTTGGAGAGGTGATGAACGTATTCTTACAAAGGATGACATCTTTGATGAAGATGACAATAATATAATTTTACCGGTAATAAGAGGAATTAACAATCCTATGGATATGGAAATGGAGAACTCCCCTACCGAAAAAGAAAAAAGATACCCAGATTCCAAAAAAGAATCAAAAGTGAATAATATCGCGCAGCAAAAAAAAGATAAACCAACGAATAATATTGGAACCAAGGAACGTTATGAGGAGGCACCTATCGAAGATGACCTTAGCTCAGGATATTATCTGATTGCCAAAGTTTATGAAGAGAAGGTTAATTATAAAAAGTTCATTAGGAGACTGAAATCACAGGGGTTAAAGCCCAATCACTTTTACCGTAGTTTTAACAAGTTTTATTACGTGTATTTGGATCGTTATGATTCACTTCATGATGCAAAAAAAGCACGGGATAGCCGGTTTAGTGGACAGTATCAGGATACAACATGGATTTTTAGGGTTTTAGATAATTAATGACCCTTATGAAGGAAGACTTTCTAAAATATCAAGCTCAAACTACGCCCCACCCATTGGCCTTGCAGGTATCGCATGCCAAGGGCAGTTTTATTTATGATATTGAAGGAAATGCACATCTTGACTTTGTTGCGGGCGTCTCAGCTTGCAGTTTGGGGCATTGCCATCCCAAAGTCATAAAAGCGGTAAAAAATCAGCTGGACAAATACATGCATGTGATGGTGTATGGCGAATTTATTCAAGAACCGGCTGTGGCATACACCAAACTTTTGGCATCACTCCTCCCCGCCCCTTTGGAAACCACCTATATGGTTAATTCCGGGACCGAGGCTATTGAAGGAGCCCTTAAGTTAGCCCGGAGATATACCGGTAGATCTGAAATAATTTCAGCAAATAAAGGATATCATGGCAATACCATGGGTAGTTTGAGTATTATGGGATTTGAAGAGCGTAAAAGTGCCTTTAGACCTTTGGTTCCTGATATTTCATTTATCGATTTAAATTCCCAAACGGATATCCAAAAAATAACCAATAAGACAGCTGCGGTTGTGTTGGAAAGAATACAAGGGGGAGCCGGCTTTATTGAACCTCAAAATGGGTATTTGGAAAAGGTAAGAAGACGATGTTCTGAAGTTGGGGCCTTATTGGTTTTGGATGAAGTTCAACCCGGTTTTGGCCGCACAGGAAGTTTATTCGCCTTTGAGCAGTATGATTGCATACCCGACATTTTAGTAATGGGCAAGGGCATGGCCTCAGGATTACCTGTAGGCGCCTTTACTGCCTCAAACGCCATGATGTCTACATTAAAAAATCATCCCAAACTTGGTCATATTACAACTTTTGGCGGTAATCCAGTAATAGCATCGGCTTGCTTGGCTACACTGAAAGAAATTACGGAAAGTGATCTTATAGCAGCAACCTTGGGCAAAGAAATACGAATACGAAAGTTACTGAAACATAAGTTTATCAAGGAAATCAGAGGTAAGGGACTCATGTTGGCTTTAATCATGGAAAGCCCTGAAATTGCAGATTATCTCATTTTATCCGCGGCCAAAAAACACCTAATTCTATTTTGGCTTTTATTTGAAAAAAGGGCAGTGAGAATATCGCCTCCGCTTACAATATCCCATGATGAAATCGAGAAAGGCTGTCAAACCATTCTCGAAGTATTGAACGATTATGAACAATAATTTGTTAACTAATTTGTTAATAATATAGCCCAAGTCGGGGATTAGAAGGAGTCTAAAAGACTATTTTTAATTCCATAGTTTAACCAAATAGTACCTATGGCGTTAAATGCTAACGAAAGGCCAAACCAGCCGATTGCAAAGTTTGAATCAATGCTTAAGACAGATGATGTCTACTTCTTTGATGCTGAAGACTTTGAAGATATTATTCATCACTACCTTAATCATGGCAAAATAGCGTTGGCAAAAAAGGCCATTAAGATTAGTTTAAAACAACATCCAGACTCTATTGAACTCAAACTATTGGATGTGGAAGTGCTTGTATTCGAGAATAATCTTGATATGGCCGAGAAACTTTTGGACAAACTCCAAATAATTGATAGCGCCAATGAAGAGATATATGTGCAAAGAGCCAATATCTATTCAAAAAAAGACAATCACGAAGCCGCGGTTACTTTACTGAAAAAGGCACTTGAACTTGCACAGGATAGTTATGACATTCATTCCTTATTGGGAATGGAATATCTTTTCATGGATGACTTTAAACTTGCCAGGGATAGTTTTATGAAATGCGTGGGTTTCGATGAACAGGATTATTCATCGCTATACAATGTCATTTATTGTTTTGAATTTTTAGAAGACTATGAAGGCGCTATTGTTTATCTCAACGACTATTTAGAGCGCAACCCATATAGCGAAGTAGCCTGGCATCAATTGGGCAAACAGTACTTCGCCAAAAGAATGTTCGAGGAAGCATTAACAGCTTTCGACTTTGCCATTATTTCTGATGACACCTTTATTGGTGCCTATTTTGAAAAAGGTAAGGTGCTGGAAAAATTAGGTAAGTTCAATGAAGCCATTGAGAATTATGAGACGACGATAAAGATTGAAGATCCAACATCACATGCATATCTTAGAATAGGAAAGTGCTATGAACGGTTAAGTAATGATGAAATGGCTAAATATTACTACTATCAAACCGTGCATGAAGACCCTTTACTGGATAAGGGTTGGTTGGCCATAACCGATTTCTATTTTAACAACGGTAATTACGAAAAAGCCCTTTACTATATCAATAAGGCTTTGAATATTGACGGTGAGAATCCAACCTATTGGAAGAAATCTGCTAGAATAAATACCGCACTCAAACATTATGATCAAGCCGATTTTTCGTTTAAACAGGCAGTCGACTTAGGTAATTATGAGTTAGACACTTGGTTGGGTTGGGCCAGTGTTGCCAAAGAAAACAAGGACTACGATGCCGGAATACATATTTTGGCCCAAGGGCAGGAGTTCTATCCTGAAAGTGCAGAAATACTATATAAAACTGCTGGTTATTATTTAATGGCCAATGATAAAATAAATGCCCGCATACAATTAATAGACGCTTTGAAAAACAATTCAGAACAGCTTCAAATGTTCCAAGAAGAATTTCCCGTATACTACGAAACGGAATGGGTCAAAAACATAATAGCAAACAACAAAAGAGCTTCTAGATAAATAAACTACTTTTGCTTTTTTGTTTATGGGAAATCGAAACTTGCTCCAGTATATTTTTATTACCCTAAAGGGAATCGCTATGGGTGCAGCAGATGTGGTTCCTGGCGTTTCCGGAGGAACAATAGCATTTATTTCAGGTATTTACGAAGAACTCATCACCTCTATAAACAACATAAATCCTTCCGTAATCAGGATATGGAAAAAACAAGGATTCAATGCCTTTTGGAAAAAACTGAATGGTAATTTTCTCGTTGCCTTGTTCCTAGGAATATTTATCAGTCTTTTTTCACTTGCCACATTGGTAAGCTGGCTGCTTGAAAACGAACCCGTTTTACTATGGTCCTTCTTTTTCGGATTGGTAGCTGCCAGCATATTTTTTGTAGGAAAAGAAATAACCCGATGGAATATGGGTACGGTCACCATCCTGATTGTAGGAGCTGCAATCGCATATTTTATTACGACCTTACCGGTATCTGAAAATGCTACAAGTCTTCCCTACCTCTTTATGTCAGGGGCTTTAGC
>JBATIW010000570.1:0-6825 GCA_049668005.1 Maribacter sp. | reverse complement strand
TGTCTTCGGAATGTGGCAAACTAAATCTACCCTCACCGTGGGAAATCCAAACCCCTAAAGTTGTGCCTTCCATACTCGATAGCATGACTGAGTTGTTGTCCTCGATTTTCACCGATGTAAAATTGCTCTCGTGTTTATAGGAATTGTTATGCAGCATCCTACCATGGGTTTCATGCTCTGGGTTGATCAAATCCAATTCCATGAACAATTGGCATCCATTGCAAATACCGACTGATAAGGTATCCGGGCGTTCAAAGAATTTTTTCAATGCTGTATTGGCCTTTTCATTGTATTTAAAAGCGCCAGCCCAACCTTTGGCACTTCCCAAAACATCTGAGTTGGAAAAGCCGCCAACCGCCCCAATGAATTGAATGTCTTCCAATGTTTCGCGACCCGAAATTAAATCGGTCATATGAACATCCTTAACATCAAAACCCGCCAAATACATGGCATTCGCCATTTCCCTTTCGGAATTGCTACCTTTTTCCCTAAGTATTGCTGCTTTAGGTCTGTAATTACGAGGAACTAATGACGATGTAATCTCTTTACGCTCAGGAGATTGCTTCGATGAACTCGCAATGACCCCTTTAAAACCTTTTGGGAAAACATATTGCAATGGCTGGTTTTTGAAATTGTTATATCTTTCTTTCGCTAAGTTTTTGGCGGTTTGTTTATTATCTAACAAATAAGAGGTTTTGAACCAAGTATCCCTTAAAGAGATAACATTCAGCCCCAGTTCCATTCCCTCGTTTTTAATGGTCAATTTAGATTCATTGACAACATGCCCAATTTTTCTAACGTCGATATTGGAAGCGCTAAGCAATTTAATTATTGAATCGTCCTTTGCTTGAAAAACAATCCCTGCATTTTCCGAGAATAAAAGCTTAATAGTGTCAACTTCACCCAAAGAGGAAAGATCTAATACCGCACCCAAATCAACATCAGCAAAGCACATTTCAAGTAAGGTGGTAATCAATCCGCCAGAAGCTACATCATGCCCAGCTAAGATCAATCCGTTTCTAATGGCCTCTTGTATCGTATTGAATACGGTTTTCAAATAGGAAGAATCCCGAACAGTTGGGGTTTCATTTCCAATTTTGTTGCGTATCTGTGCAAATGATGAACCTCCTAATTTATAATTGTCCTTGGATAGATCGATGTAAAAAATAGCCCCTCCATCTTTTTGCAAAACGGGTTCTACAACCTTGGTAATATCATCACAATTACCTGCCGCCGATATTATCACTGTTCCTGGGGATATAACCTCACCGTCCTTATATTTCTGTTTCATGGACAGGGAATCTTTCCCAGTAGGGACATTTATGCCCAATTCAATCGAAAAGTCTGAAATGGCCTTGACTGCTTCATACAAACGCGCATCTTCGCCTTCGTTCTTACAGGGCCACATCCAGTTGGCGGATAAAGAAACAGATTTTAGTCCATCTTTTAGTGGTGCCCAAATAATGTTCGTCAGAGCTTCTGTAATACTATTTCTACTACCAGCGATGGGGTCAATTAATCCAGATATTGGGGAATGGCCAATGGAGGTAGCAATACCTTCCTTGCCCTTGAAATCCATGGCCATAACACCGCAATTGTTCAATGGCAGTTGTAAGGGACCAACACATTGCTGTTTGGCAACACGTCCGCCTACACAACGGTCTACTTTGTTTGTCAACCAGTCTTTACAAGCTACTGCCTCCAACTGTAATACTTGGTCTAGATATTCATGAAAATGCTCCAAGGCATAGTCCGGATTCCCATATTTTCTGTCTACCGTTATATCAGTCATTACCGTTTTTGGAGAGCTCCCGAACATATCCTCTAATTCCAAGTCCATTGGTTTATCTCCTTTGGTGCTCGATTCGAAAGTGAATTTATGGTCACCAGTAACATCACCAACTTCATACATGGGTGAACGTTCACGGTCTGCTATGCGATGTAACAGGGCTACGTCTTTTTGACCAATGACCAATCCCATACGTTCTTGGGATTCGTTTCCGATAATTTCTTTTGCGGATAATGTAGGATCACCAATAGGCAATTTGTCTAAATCTATTTTACCTCCGGTTTCTTCAACCAATTCAGATAAACAGTTGAGGTGGCCACCAGCACCATGGTCATGAATGGAAACTATTGGATTCACTTCACTTTCAACCATTCCGCGGATAGCATTTGCTGCCCTTTTCTGCATTTCTGGGTTAGAACGCTGCACCGCATTCAATTCAATGGCCGAACTGAATTCTCCAGTATCCGCACTTGATACCGCAGCACCACCCATGCCAATACGGTAATTATCTCCTCCAAGAATAACTATCTTATCACCAGTATTCGGTGTATCCTTTAAAGCCTGGTCCGCCTTCCCGTAACCTATTCCACCGGCTTGCATAATAACTTTGTCGTAGCCCAAGCGTCGAGATTCTTCGGTATGTTCAAAAGTAAGTACGGAACCTACTATCAAGGGTTGACCAAATTTATTCCCAAAGTCAGAGGCACCATTTGATGCTTTTATCAAAATATCCATTGGGGTTTGGTACAACCATTCTCGCTCAGGCATGGCATTTTCCCAAGAACGGGTTTCCTCCAATCGGGAATAAGCCGTCATGTATACAGCGGTTCCCGCTAAGGGCAAAGAACCTTTACCTCCAGCCAAACGATCACGAATTTCACCGCCTGAACCCGTGGCGGCTCCATTAAATGGTTCTACTGTCGTAGGAAAATTGTGGGTTTCGGCCTTTAATGATATGACCGATTCAAATTCTTTTTCTTCATAATAATCAGGTTTGTCAGCACTTTTAGGGGCAAATTGCACTGCTTTTGGGCCTTTTACAAACGCTACATTATCTTTGTAAGCAGAAACTATATCATTAGGGTTTTCTTTGGAAGTTTTCTTGATCAGTTTAAAGAGTGAGCTAGGTTTTTCTTCACCATCAATGTTAAAAGTCCCGTTGAATATTTTATGACGACAATGCTCTGAATTTACCTGACTGAAGCCGAACACTTCCGAATCGGTCAATTTGCGTCCAATTTTTTTTGAAAGTTGATTTAAATATTCAACTTCGTCGCTATTTAGGGCTAGACCTTCCTGCATATTATATGCAGCAATATCCTCAATCTCCAAAATGGATTCCGGCACCACATTGATATTGAAAATATCTTGTGTTAAACCATTGAATTTTTGCGAAAGCATTGGGTCGAAATCCTTGAAATTGTCTTTGACAGTCGTAAATTCCTCGATACGAATAATGCCCTGAACTCCCATGTTTTGGGTTATTTCAGTGGCATTGGTACTCCATGGTGTAATCATGGCAGCCCTAGGTCCAACAAAAAAGGCGTCGAGCGACGCCATGTTTATCTTGGGTTGGTTGCCAAACAACCAGCTGAGTTTATTTGTATCTTCCTGAGAAAGGTCTTGTTTCGTTTGTACTGCAAAAACCTTAGTTGTAATATCCCCGAAAAAGTGAATCATGAATCCTGTAAATTGTTAAGTTTGAGAAAGCACAAATTTACATTTTTTTATCCTATGATTTTAGGTGTTTGGTAAACAGTTATTAATGTTCATTGTTGATTACTTCCTTTCAAGTAAGGCCATATAAAAACCATCAAAACCACTTTTTGATGCGAATAGTTTCTTTTCCTTGGCCAAAGTAAATTCCTTGCCCTCCTCTGACGCCAAGAACGATTTTACCTGTATCGTATTTTCCTGTGGGAGAATGGAGCAAGTGGCGTAAACCATTTTCCCTCCCGGTTTGACCATTTTACTATAACTTCTAAGAATTTCCTGTTGTGTTTTGGTGATTTTTTCCAAAAAATCGGGCTGTAATTTCCATTTAGCATCGGGATTTCTTCTTAACACGCCCAGCCCAGTACATGGGGCGTCAATCAAAACCCTATCTGCCTTGCCGTAAAGTTTTTTGATGACCTTGGTAGATTCAATATGTCTAGGCTCAATATTATGAGCCCCATTTCTACGTGCCCTACGTTTTAGTTCCTTTAGCTTGTTTTCATAGATATCCATTGCTATGACCTGTCCTTTATTTTCCATAAGGGCCGCAAGGTGTAAGGCTTTTCCACCTGCGCCAGCGCAAGTATCAACCACACGTTGTCCAGGTTCAACTTCCAAAAATTGGGATACTAGTTGTGATGATGCATCCTGCACCTCAAAATGACCATCCTTAAAGGATTTTGTTGTAAACACATTGGCCCTTTCATTCAGTTTTAATGCATCTGGATATCCTTTAATTGGTTCCGCGACAATTCCGTCCTCTAATAAAGCTTTACGTAATTTCTCCTTGGTCGTTTTAAGGGTGTTAACCCGCAAAATAACATCGGCTTGTTTATTTAAAGCAGCAATTTCACTAGACCAAAGTTTATCCCCCAATTCTTTCTCTCCAATTTCATCCAACCAATCTGGAATGGATTCCCTGAATTTTCTAATTTTGGAAAGCTCATCGAACTTACCTTTGATGCGTCTACTGGGAACAGGCTCTAATTGTTTCCAATCAGGTAATTCCACGCCTCTTAAGACGGCCCATACCGTGAACATTCTAAAAAGATTAGCTCTACTATAGGGTGCCTTGACTTCCGCAATCTCAGCATACAGGCGTTTCCATCGAACAATGTCATATGTGGTTTCGGCAATAAAACCACGATCTCGTGATCCCCAACGTTTATCCCTTTTCAACGTTTTTTGAACAACTTTATCGGCATATTCACCCTCGTTGAAAATATACCCTAGGGCATCAACTATTGCAAAAACCAAATTCCTATGAAGTTTCATAACAAAAATTAAGGCTGCAAAGGTATCGTTTTGGCATCTATTCTATCTATTTTTGGGAAAAATTATTCTAATGCGAAATACCACCTATTTACTTGTATTACTTGTTTTTATGGGCTGTGTTGCAAAAAAAGAGGCCGCGCCGTTTACGACTGTCAAGGTTGAAACGATTTTAGAGGATTCACTAAGTATTAGAGCCATTGAATTAATGGAAAATAGCTTGGCATTTGCTGCAAATAAAGGAGTTTTTGGCAATATTGATTTAACAACGAATAAGATACGCATCAATGTCCAAAAACAGGATTCTATTTTGCCCGAATTTAGGGCTGTAACACATACGGCAACTGATTTTTTCATGCTGTCCGTCGGAAGTCCCGCATTGTTGTACAAAACTGGTGATAATGGAATGGAACTGGTCTATAGGGAAGAAGGTAAAAATGTTTTTTATGACGCAATGACCTTTTGGAATAATCAGGAGGGTATTGCCATTGGTGATACGGTAGATGGATGCCTCTCGATCATATTGACCAGGGATGGTGGTCAGAGCTGGAATAAAATCCCTTGTTCGCAATTGCCTAAAGGGGTCGAAGCTGAAGGGGCCTTCGCCGCTAGTAATACCAATATAAAAACTATTGGTAATAAAGTATGGATTGCCACAACCAGTAGTAGCGTTTATTATTCTGCAGATAAGGGAATGACCTGGGACAAATTTACAACGCCTGTTGCAAAAGATAAGCCAACTGAGGGTATTTATTCGATTGATTTTTATGATGAAAACTTGGGAATCGCCTTTGGGGGTGATTATACCAATCCAAATGAAAAAGAATCCAATAAAGCAATTACACGGGATGGGGGGAGAACATGGAGATTAATTGCAGACGGTCAAGAACCAGATTATAAAAGCTGTATACAATTTGTTCCAAATACCAATGGAAATGGGGTAGTTGCATTAGGGTTTACCGGCATATCATATTCCAGTAATATGGGCGATAATTGGTCAAAATTATCCAATGAATCATTTTATACGTTGCGATTTATGAATGATTCCATCGCTTATGCCGCTGGCAAAAACAGAATTGCCAAATTGACATTCAAATAAAAAGAGGGGCCCCATGGCCCCTCTCTCTGAACAACTATCCAAACCAACTATAACTATACGGTTACTATTAAATAACCACCTCTTTTCTTCTGATACCAGATGCCTTTATATTTGTATAATTTGCGTCCGTTTACCCGAACAATTTTATACCCTCTTGGTAAATGTCTCACCATAACACCAACCGGTGCGGCACAAACAACATATTTTTTTCCTCTGGTCTTATACCAAACACCCCGTGCAAAATGAAACTTTGCTCCTTTGTGTACAATAACTTTTGGTTTGTGTACTGTAGTTACCACTGTCCCGTGATTGGGATATACTTTGACAACTTTTCTTTGGGCATTAACAGAAACCATAGTTCCAAGAAACACCATTACAATCATGATAATTTTAAAATTCTTCATAGCTTATTTATTATTGACCTTAAATTGGTAATTAGGTCAGGTTATATCTTTTTGACTAATATTCAAAACAAAGGTTTAATCAAAAAGGGAGCTTATTAGCTCCCTTTTATGTATTTCATCGAAAAGTATATTATCTGAGGCCTCCACCCTGTTTTTGTCTATATTGCTGGAGCAGTCTTCTCTTGAACCCATTTTCTGTTTTCAATAGCAAAAACGTTTTCTTAGCCGATATCACCTTTTGAATATCTTTTAAAAACTGCTGATTTGCAGCATTCTTTTGACTTTCCAGTGTAATTAAATCCTTTAACAGGGTCTCGGTTTCCTGGTCAGAAAGTGATTCCATATCCTTTAATTTACCATAAATTTCGAAGCGTTCTTGTTCCCTATAGGATTCCATTTGCTGCTCATGGGCGTTATAGATTGGCCAAAAGGCCTGTGCTTCACTGCTCTTTAAATTCAATCGCTCTGTGATATAGGCAACTTTAAGGGACTTTATTTTTTCCTTATCAGGTCTGCGCTGCCCAAACATTAGGGTTGTTGAAAAC
>JBATIW010000569.1:0-4775 GCA_049668005.1 Maribacter sp. | reverse complement strand
CATAAATACAATATTAAAGTAAAAGGCAAGTGTTTTGACACCATGTTGGCGCATTATCTAATCAACCCCGATATGCGTCATAATATGGATATTCTTGCTGAGGCATATCTCAATTACACCCCAGTTTCAATTACAGAACTCATTGGTAAAAAGGGTAAGAATCAATTGAGTATGCGCGATATACCACTGGAGCAGCAGACCGAATATGCAGTTGAAGACGCGGATATTACTTTTCAATTAGCACAACACTTTAGGCCAGAACTGGCCGAGGCCAATACCGAGGAATTATTCAACACTATTGAAATACCCTTGCTTCACGTTTTGGCCGACATGGAGTTGGAAGGTATTAATTTGGATAAGGAATTCCTGAATTCACTATCAGACGATTTGAATAATGACATCAACAATCTGGAAATAAAAATCTTCGAAGAGGCCGGTCAGGAATTCAACATTGCCTCACCTAAGCAATTGGGTGAAATTCTTTTTGACAAACTGAAATTGGTAGACAAACCCAAAAAGACCAAAACAGGGCAATATTCCACTGCTGAAGATGTTCTTTCCTATTTGGCAAAGGATCATCAAATCATTCGGGATGTACTTGAATATCGGGGCTTGGCCAAGCTTAAAAGTACCTATGTAGATGCATTACCTTTGCAGGTAGAAGAACTTACGGGACGTGTTCATACAGATTATATGCAAACTGTTGCGGCAACGGGAAGGTTAAGTAGCAATAATCCAAATCTCCAAAATATACCTATACGTACCGAGCGTGGTAGACAGGTGCGAAAGGCATTTGTGCCAAGGGATGAGAACCATACTCTTTTAGCTGCGGATTATTCCCAAATAGAATTAAGGATCATCGCTGCACTGAGCGAAGAAACCACGATGATAGAGGCCTTTAAGAATGGGGAGGACATTCATGCTTCAACCGCATCCAAAGTTTTTAATATTTCGCTGAACGAAGTAACCCGTGAACAACGCAGCAATGCAAAAACGGTGAATTTTGGGATAATCTACGGCGTATCGGCATTTGGATTAAGCAACCAGACCGATTTATCCCGAACAGAAGCAAAAGAACTCATTGAAACCTACTATAAAACGTATCCGAAGCTACGCAACTATATGAGTGAGCAAATTGATTTTGCCCGTGATCATGGCTATGTGCAAACCGTATTGGGAAGGCGCAGATATTTAAAGAATATCAATGGTAGCAATGCCATCGTTCGCGGGGCCGCAGAACGAAATGCAGTGAACGCGCCAATTCAAGGAAGTGCAGCGGATATCATCAAAATTGCGATGATCAACATACACAAAAAACTAAGCGAAGGCGGTTATAAAACCAAAATGCTGTTGCAAGTTCATGATGAATTGGTCTTTGATGTGTACAAACCAGAATTGGATGAGCTAAAAATTCTTATTAAATCCGAAATGGAAAACGCCTTTAAGCTAGCAGTTCCGTTAGATGTTGATTTGGGTGTTGGCAATGATTGGTTAGAAGCGCATTGATACTAAAACCTATATATTTTCGTTGCTAATTAAGAGGCATTTTTAACTCCTATATGCAATGAAAAGGGTTTTATCAATTATCTTGTTCTTCAGCTTATGTACTTTTGCAGGGCATGGTCAATCAGTGAATCAAAATGGACCTAAAACCCATCTAAATACCTCAACCCAGAAGGTAAAGGTCTTTCCCAATCCGGCAACTAACGTGGTAAATATCCTAGGGCTTAAAAATAGCAACAAGGCTGATATTCTTGTTACGGATGTTTATGGGAATGTGATGTTAAATCATCATTGGAAAATAAAGAACAATGCTTTAAACATACCTATTGTAACCCTCGATACAGGAATCTATATGGTGACTATTCGTTCACAAGAGCAGTATATCCAAGCCAAATTTTATAAAAAATAAAAGCCCTGACATCACGGTCAAGGCTTCTTCGCTAAGAAAAATATAAATCTTATCTTTTTATAAAAATCAAGTCTCCACTATCGTTAAAGTTTGGTATATCCAAATCAGCAGCATCTACTGCCATAGTATCCCCATCAATGGTAACATCAACGTTTACTGTTTCGCCATTTCCATCCAGTATAGTCAAAACCATACCATCAAAAGTATAGGTACTTGCTTCATTCTCGCTTTCTGTTGGACATGGAATCTCTAATCCAGTGCCAGCAGAATTTACATTGATTTCAACAAAGTTCGAGGAATTTTTGGCAGTAACGGTCAAATCGCTATTAAAAGTAAATGAAAGAATATAACAATCCTTTGCCGTTAAAAAGTTCAGGATATCCCTTGCATTTTTGGCATCATCACTGGCTGTTTCATTGTTAATCATCAACTCAGTAGCATCCCAAGTTCCAATAATTGAGCTGGCATCAACCACATCCACTACCTTATCCGAAGAACAGGAAAAGATTAAGAAAACGGCGAGTACGAATAATAAGGAATATCGTTTCATCATTGTTACGCTTTGTCAGTATATCAAGGGCAAAACGTGAAAATAGGCAATTTATTATACAAGAATAGTAATGAAGTTTACAAAACGAAACGATATGTAGCTTTAATCAAGAAGGTGTTATCCATTTTTTGGTCCAAAATCTGGGTATCCAATCCCCTTCCCAATGATTCCATTGGATCTGCAAAACCCGTCACCCCTTGAGACCACACTAAAAATATTTCTGAACCCGGTATATACTCCCACCTGACTACCAAATTAGACCTGAACTGCACAAATGAGAAGTCGGGATCATCAATTTCATAATCAATATTTCCATCTAAATCTTCATCTACAAAGTACGCCCCTGAATTATTGGTTCTGGATATTTGATTGTTACTGAAAAGAGTTACACGATCATTCAATTTTTCAGCAATGGGATTGTCCACGTAGTTAAAATCAGTATACGTGCCCCTGGAAATAAAGGGTTGACCATAAAATTGTATTGATAAATTCGGATTTAAACTGTAATTAAAGCGCAATGAAGTTGCAAAGGTCTTTTGATCAATATTAGCAGTTATATAACGCGGAATCCCAGCAAAATCGACTTCATCCACATATTGGGTTTTATTCGGATTTTCTTCATATTCTATTTCAGCCGATAAACTAAAAGCATCAAAAGGTTGGTACCTAAATCTCAGAACATATCGCTCCAAAGAAAAGTTCTTCTCCGCCGCCTGACTATTTACGTACCCCAGCGTAAAATTGAACTTTTTACGTTGGTCCGACCCTGAGAATAAATAGATGAAATTTTCAACTGACCAACGCCAACGAGGCCCTCCCCTTAAAACAGTATTTGAAAATATCCGCGGTTTATGTGCCGCGCCCAATTCAGTCCACCAATTGTTCTTATAATTTATAAATCCTTCAAACTGATATTGTATTCGATTGTAATTTCCTTCAAAATCATAAGTGGTGTATTGCTCTACACTCAACTGCATGCGTCTGTAAAAATCCGTGGGTTTCAGAAACAGTCTTCGAACCTCGGCAAATTGCTTGATTTCGTCTGCTTGTCGCAAGAACCCAACATCATTCAATTCCAATTCAGGAGACCGCCAAATTACCCCTCCTTCGTATCTCCAATTTCCACCCCCAGCTTTTCCTATTTCCAACTTACCACCAGTTCCGGTCATAGAGGTACGGTTAGGGTCCACTTGTACATGGCCGGCATCAACGCGTTGAAACAAATGTGTGATGCTTCTTTGCGTATTGGCTATTGCTTCGGTACTCCCGGTTATGTGACTGGCAACAACATTTCCCTCAAGATAATAGTTACGCCCTTTCCAGTTGTGTTTAAAATCAAACCCTCCTGTATAGGCAGCCTTTCTTAAAAATTCAAGATTAGATTCCAGTTTTCTATTGGTAGCGGTAAAAATGCCTCCTATATATGAATTTCGATTATTGAAATCCTTTTGTGCCCGACCTACTAAATAATTGGTCAAGGGTTCTACCAATTCTTCACGCCGTTCCCCATTTGAAGAAACTTCAGCGTACATTTTACCCGTAACACTTTCCAACAAACCCAATGACCAACCGCTTTTTGTTTTGCCCGAAAATTTTGCTGCACCCAAAATCGTAGTATTGGTAGGTTGGTCTACAAACTCCCCACCGGAAAGATTTACACTACCTTGGGGACTGCGGCCAATACGTCGACTATAGAACACATTGTCATTACGATCTGCGAATTCATAATCGAAAATATTCTTATTCTCAACGAAAAAAGGTCGTTGTTCTCTGAAGAAAATCTGAAATCCGTCAAGGGCAATGGCACCCGGATCCGCCTCGACTTGGCCAAAATCAGGATTGACGGTAAGATCTAAAGTAAGATCATTGGTAATGCCGATTTTAGCATCCAAACCTCCATTAAAAATAAAATCCGATCCATCCATAAAGGGATTACCGATTTCCTTGGGATAAGTATCCAATTGGTTCACCACAAAAGGTTGAATTTCCAACTGTTTTTGTGGCTGTATGTCAATCAATCCGCGAAGTTCACCAAATTCACTTACCATACCAGGGGCATCTTGTGGTAAACGCTGCCAAACGGACCATTCATCCTCTCTAAAAACCATTCGAGAGCACTCCAAGCCCCAGATCTGTTCTTTTGACTTTCCGAATTTTAATTGGCTAAATGGTATTTTCATTTCTGCTGTCCAACCTTCATCGTCCAATTTAGTTGCAGTATACCAAATTGGATTCCAGCTGTCGTCAAAATTATCGCCATTTTCAGTGGCAAATTCATCGACCTTAACGCCAGCAGCAGTAACAATAAATACA
>JBATIW010000568.1:0-2268 GCA_049668005.1 Maribacter sp. | reverse complement strand
TAACTGCTTTGCCCTTGATCCCACAAGGTATCATCAAATCAAAATAACCAAGATCGGCATTTATGTTCAATGCAAAACCATGCATGGTAACCCAGCGACTGGCACGAACGCCCATCGCGCATATTTTTCGGGCAAATGGAGTGCCAACGTCTAACCACACACCGGTTTCCCCTTTGGAACGTTCTGCCATTAACCCGTATTCAGCAAGGGTAAATATGACCATCTCTTCCAAAAGTCGAAGGTATTTATGTATATCAGTGAAAAAATTGTCCAGATCCAAAATAGGATAGCCCACAATTTGCCCGGGACCATGATAGGTAATATCACCTCCCCTATTTATTTTGTAAAAAGTAGCTCCTTTTTGCTCCAAATATTGCTCATCAACTAAAAGATTCTCAATATCCCCACTCTTTCCCAAAGTGTACACATGGGGATGTTCCACAAAAAGAAAATGATTGGGAGTTGGCACATGGGTATCTTCCCTCCTGTTCTTTATTTTGAGGTCAACAGTTTGCTGAAATAGAAGTTCCTGGTAATCCCAAGCTTCCTTATAATCTTTTAAACCTAATTCTTTTACTTCTACTACTTTGTTTCTTATCACACTTCAAAAATAAAAATATCAGTCTAGAAATGATTAATTTTCCTTTCCCCAACCCTAAAGGGAGGGAAAATTGTCATCCGCTTTTAAAAATTTTATCAACTTCTCTTTTGCCTTATCAAAATTGTTATCTATTTCGTCATTTTCAAACCTGATTACCTTCAACCCATAACTTTCGATAATACTTGTTCGGTCACTATCATATTCAAGATTCGATTTATGCTGTTGTCCGTCCAGCTCTATTACAAGTTTAGCTCGATAACAAAAAAAGTCAAGTACGTAGTCCTTAAACGGATGCTGCCTTCGAAATTTGTATCCTTGTGGCCTAATCTTTAAGAAATCCCACAATTTTTCTTCCTGTGGGGTTTGTGTCTTCCGCAATAAATTAGCGAAAGCAAACTTATCTGCCATTGCGCCGGCATGCATTCCTTCTTCTTTTAACGGCCCACTTTTCTTACACATAATAATTGAACGGATCCACTTTTAATCTTCCTTGACTCACAAACTCAATTCTGAAAGGCAGAAAAAACCGCACCCTATAGGGCTGGGGAATGGTTTTTTCGGTCATGGTCGGCATAGATACTTACTGGTGATCCCAGACTTCCTTATAATCCTTTAGTCCTAGATCCTGTAAAGCAACTTTCTTGTTCATTGCTACAAAGATACAATGATCAGTTGGGATTGTTCAAAATTACCAAAGCTGCAATTACCCCAGGGACCCACCCGCAAAAGGTCAGCAAAAGTACAATTAGGAAAGAACCACAACCTTTCCCGATGACGGACAGGGGTGGAAATATAATTGCCAATAAGACACGAATAAAACTCATAGTAGTAGGATTTTTGACCCCGCCCTACAGCGGGACTGATTGATTCCGTCCTTTTACGGGACAGGTGTACTTATTTGACGTAAAATTAACCTTTTTGTTACATCTTAATGCGAAAAGCGGCTGTTTAAAAAGCCCTGTTCAACGTCTTTGCGAGGAACGAAGCAATCTCTAAGTTCTTGGCATTCAAGCAACAGATTACTTCACTTCGCTCGTAATGACGACTTGTTTTAGCTTTTTAGACAGCCTCCCTTTATCATTGATATACCATTAATTGAGTTTTTTCTACTTCCTTTCTTTATGGCGAACTTGATTTAGCTATTGAAGGTTCACAGAGTCCTTCAAGCGTATCTTCAATATCACCCGGCGTACTCATGATCTTCATAAATGTACCCATGGTCAATTCTGGCCAATGCAATGCAATCCTGTATTTACCATGCAACATGGTAGCTTTGTTGCCTTGTAAAATTATTTCATAAGGCAAGGCAGCTGCATGATCGGTACCTATTTTTGGTAAAAAATGGGATTCCCCATCTTCCTTACTTTTCAGGCCAACACCAAAGACCGCAACTTTGTTGTTTTGATATACCACTTTATATACTTGGACGGTATTCCCTTTTTTTGCCTTCAAATTATCTTCAATGATTTTCAGGCCATCTTCAAAGGAAGCAAATTCATTAAGAGTTACCGGATCCGTAAAATAAGGCATCATTATTTTATAATGGTATTTTTTGAGTTTATCGGCAGCCACAGTTCCTCCAAAGGGTACAAAATCATTCCCTAGCGTCGAAAAAGCAATTTTTAAATCGGCACTGAACTTTTCAAAAGTAGTTTTGTATGACTTGT
>JBATIW010000567.1:0-13703 GCA_049668005.1 Maribacter sp. | reverse complement strand
AAGGTGAGTATGTTGATGTAGTTGGAACTTCAAAAGGTAAAGGTTTCCAAGGTGTTGTAAAACGTCATGGATTTGCTGGTGTTGGTCAAGCAACGCATGGTCAGCATAACAGACTAAGGGCCCCAGGTTCAATTGGTGCCGCCTCTTATCCTGCGAGAGTATTCAAGGGAATGAAAATGGCTGGTAGAATGGGTGGTGATCGAGTTACGATTCAAAACCTAAGAGTTTTAAAGATAGTTCCAGAGAAAAATCTTTTAGTTGTAAAAGGTTGTGTTCCTGGTCATAAGAATGCTTATGTAACCATTAAAAGGTGGCAGTAATGAAGATAGCAGTTTTAGATATTAAAGGAAAAGAAACAGGAAGAAAGGTAGACCTTTCAGATAATGTTTACGGCATAGACCCGAACAACCATGCGATTTACCTGGATGTTAAGCAATATTTGGCACATCAAAGGCAGGGTACGCACAAATCCAAGGAAAGAGCGGAGATTACTGGTAGTACGCGAAAGATAAAAAAACAAAAAGGTACAGGTACTGCGAGAGCAGGTAGTATTAAGTCTCCAATCTTTAGAGGTGGTGGACGAATTTTTGGACCAAGACCAAAAGATTATAGTCAAAAATTGAACAAAAACGTTAAACGTTTGGCTAGGAAATCCGCGCTCAGTATCAAGACGAAAGAGAAGGCGGTTATGGTCGTTGAAGACTTTAATTTTGAAGCCCCAAAAACGAAAGATTTTGTGCAGGTTTTAAAGTCTTTAGGACTGGAAAACAAAAAATCTTTATTTGTGTTGGGTGATTCAAATAATGGTGTATATTTGTCTTCGCGTAATTTAGAGCGTTCTGAGGTTATAACTAACTCAGAATTAAGCACTTACAAAATATTAAATGCAAATAATATTGTATTGCTTGAAGGTTCATTAGAAGGTATTGAATTGAACTTAAATAAATAGGAAAACGATGAGTGTGTTAATAAAACCAATTATAACGGAAAAAATGACTGCGGATAGCGAGTTGCACAATCGTTATGGTTTCGTCGTGGATCCCAAGGCAAACAAAATTCAGATCAAAGATGCTGTAGAGGCGGCATATGGTGTTTCTGTGAAAAAAGTAAGAACCATGAACTATGGTCCTACTAGAAAGTCACGCTATACCAAAACTGGAATCCAACACGGTAAGACCAATGCCATTAAAAAGGCTATTATCGATGTTGCTGAAGGTGATATAATTGATTTTTACAGTAATCTATAAAGACAAGAAATGTCAGTTAGAAAATTAAAACCAATCACTCCTGGACAGCGTTTTAGAGTAGTAAACGGGTTTGACGCCATTACTACTGATAAGCCGGAGAAAAGCTTGCTTGCTCCGTTAAAAAAGTCGGGAGGTAGAAACAGTCAAGGAAAAATGACCATTCGCCATAGAGGTGGGGGTCATAAAAGAAGGTATCGTGTTATTGATTTTAAGCGTGATAAGCACGATGTTGCTGCTACGGTAAAATCAATTCAATACGATCCGAACAGAACCGCTTTTATTGCATTATTGGATTATACAGATGGTGAAAAGCGCTATGTTATTGCTCAGAACGGCTTGCAAGTAGGACAAACAGTTTCTTCTGGCTCCTCTGCTGCCCCTGAAATCGGGAATGCAATTCCGTTAAGTGATATTCCATTGGGAACAATTATATCATGTATTGAGTTAAGACCTGGTCAAGGTGCTGTTATGGCAAGAAGTGCTGGTACATTTGCTCAATTAATGGCAAAGGAAGGTAAATTCGTTACTGTAAAATTACCGTCGGGTGAAACAAGACTTATACTTTCTACTTGTTTAGCAACTATTGGGGCTGTTTCCAATTCCGATCATCAGTTGTTAGTATCAGGTAAAGCTGGTAGAAGCAGATGGTTGGGTAGAAGACCAAGAACTAGGCCAGTAGCTATGAACCCGGTAGATCACCCAATGGGAGGTGGTGAAGGTAGGGCTTCAGGAGGTCATCCAAGATCTAAAAACGGAATTCCTGCTAAGGGCTATAGAACTCGTTCTAAGACTAAGAGCACGAATAGATATATTTTAGAACGTAGAAAGAAATAAAAAGAAAAAGAAATGGCACGTTCACTAAAAAAAGGACCTTACGTTCATTATAGTTTGGATAAGAAAATCCAACAAAATGCTACATCTGGCAAGAAAAGTGTAATCAAGACTTGGTCAAGAGCATCAATGATAACACCGGATTTTGTTGGTTTAACCATTGCTGTCCATAACGGTAGACAATTTGTCCCTGTTTATATTACAGAAAATATGGTAGGCCACAAACTAGGCGAATTTTCTCCAACTAGATCTTTTAGGGGTCACGCTGGAGCTAAGAATAAGGGTAAAAGGTAAGCTATGGGAGTTCGAAAAAGACAAATGGCCGAAAGAATCAAGGCTGAAAAACAACAATTGGCCTTCGCCAAATTGAATAACTGCCCTACATCTCCAAGAAAGATGAGATTGGTTGCAGATTTGATCAGAGGGGTTGAAGTTGAAAAGGCTTTGGCAATTTTGAAGTTCAATTCAAAAGAGGCATCGGGAAAGCTGGAAAAATTACTTTTGTCTGCCTTGGCAAACTGGCAGGCCAAAAATGAGGAGGCCAGTTTGGAAGATGCTGATCTTATAGTTAAAGAGATTAGAGTTGATAGTGGTAGTATGTTAAAAAGATTGCGACCAGCACCACAAGGTAGAGCGCATAGAATAAGAAAACGTTCAAACCATGTTACATTGGTATTGGGGTCTAATAATAATATAGCAAGCTAGAATGGGACAGAAAACAAATCCAATAGGAAATCGTCTAGGAATTATCAGAGGATGGGAATCTAACTGGTATGGTGGAAATGATTATGGCGACAAGCTAGCTGAAGACGACAAAATAAGAAAATATATACATGCGCGTCTTTCAAAGGCCAGTGTATCTAGAGTTATTATTGAGCGTACTTTGAAATTGATTACCGTTACGGTTACCACTGCTAGACCTGGTATAATAATAGGTAAAGGAGGTCAGGAAGTTGATAAGCTTAAAGAAGAACTTAAGAAGATTACCGATAAAGAGGTTCAGATCAATATTTATGAGATCAAAAGACCTGAAGTTGATGCTAATTTGGTAGCAGCTAGTATTGCAAGACAAATAGAAAGTAGAATTTCTTTTAGACGTGCAATCAAGATGTCGATAGCAGCAGCAATGAGGATGAACGCTGAAGGTATCAAAGTTCAGATTTCTGGGCGATTGAATGGCGCTGAGATGGCAAGGTCCGAATCATACAAAGACGGTCGTATTCCATTATCAACCTTTAGGGCTGATATAGATTATGCATTGCATGAAGCTCATACTACTTATGGAAGATTAGGTATTAAGGTATGGATCATGAAAGGTGAGGTCTTTGGTAAGAGAGAACTTTCTCCATTAGTTGGTATGCAAAAAGGCCAAGGAGGAAATGGAGGAAAGCAAGACGGACAGAGAAAACAACGTCGTAGAAAGTAATTTTTTAAAGAAGTAGAGAAATGTTACAACCGAAAAGAACCAAGTATCGTAAAATGCAAAAAGGCCGTATGAAAGGCAACTCTGGAAGGGGTACTCAGCTTTCAAATGGTATGTTCGGCATAAAATCCTTGGATTCATCTTTTTTGACTTCCCGTCAAATTGAAGCAGCCCGTATTGCTGCCACTAGATTTATGAAGAGGGAAGGACAGTTATGGATTAAGATATTTCCAGACAAGCCAATTACTAAAAAACCCTTGGAAGTTCGTATGGGTAAAGGTAAAGGAGCACCGGAATATTTTGTTGCTGTGGTAAAACCTGGTAGAATTATGTTTGAGGTTGGTGGGGTTACCCAAGAAATTGCAAAGGAGGCTTTGCGTTTGGCAGCCCAAAAATTACCGGTAAAGACGAAATTCGTTGTTGCAAGGGATTATACTGATGAGAATTAATCGTAAGGAATCATGAAAAATTTGGAAATAAAAAAATTATCTGTCGAAGAACTTACGGCGAAACTTGCGGAGTACAAAAAGCAGCATGCAGATTTAAAGATAGCGCATTTTGTAACACCATTGGAGAACCCACTTCAAATCAGAAAAGTAAGAAGAACAGTTGCGAGATTAGCAACGGAATTAACTAATAGGGAAAACCAATAATTGGTTCTGCTTTATGGAAAAAAGAAACTTAAGAAAAGAGAGAGTTGGGGTTGTTACTAGCGATAAAATGGAGAAATCCATTGTGGTGGCTGAAGTAAAAAGAGTTAAACACCCTATGTACGGTAAGTTCGTTTTAAAAACGAAAAAGTACGTTGCACACGACGAAAAGAACGATTGTAATATTGGTGATACCGTAAAAATTATGGAGACCCGTCCCTTGAGCAAGACAAAATGTTGGAGGTTAGTAGAAATCTTAGAAAGAGCTAAATAATTATGTTACAGCAAGAATCAAGATTAAAGGTAGCAGACAACACTGGAGCAAAAGAGGTTTTGACCATAAGAGTTCTAGGTGGGACAAAAAGAAGATATGCTTCTATTGGTGATAAGATTGTGGTTACCGTTAAAGAAGCTACACCAAATGGTGGAATCAAAAAAGGAGCAGTTTCGACCGCAGTTGTGGTTAGAACCAAGAAAGAGGTAAGAAGACCAGATGGTTCTTATATTCGTTTTGATGATAATGCTTGTGTTCTGTTGAATCCAACTGGAGAAATGAGGGGTACTCGTGTTTTTGGCCCTGTTGCAAGGGAACTTCGTGATAAGCAGTTCATGAAAATTGTATCATTGGCCCCTGAGGTACTTTAATATTTAAGACAACAATGAAAAAGTTAAAGATAAAAACAGGAGATACCGTAAGGATAATTGCTGGAGACCATAAAGGTACAGAAGGTAAGGTGACCAAGGTATTTATTGAAAAGAGCAAGGCTATTGTTGAAGGAGCCAATATGGTTTCAAAACATGAGAAGCCTAGTGCGAACAATCCTCAAGGTGGTATTGTAAAAAAAGAGGCTCCTATTCATATTTCCAATCTATCGTTGATTGATTCCAAATCAAGTGAAGCAACTAGGGTAGGATTAGAAGTTAGGGATGGTAAAAAGGTAAGATTTTCTAAGAAATCCAATGAAGTAATTTAGTTATGGCTTACGTTGCAAGATTAAAAACAGAATATAACGAGCGTATTGTAAGTGCGCTTAAGGAGGAGTTTGGTTACAAAAATGTAATGCAAGTTCCCAAGTTAGAGAAAATCGTAGTGAGTAGAGGTGTAGGTGCCGCTGTTGCTGATAAGAAATTAATTGATCATGCTGTTGATGAATTAACTATGATTACTGGGCAAAAGGCTATATCTACAATATCAAAGAAAGATGTTGCTACATTCAAACTACGTAAGGGGATGCCAATTGGCGCTAAGGTAACCTTGCGTGGGGAAAAAATGTATGAGTTCCTAGATAGATTGGTTACTTCGGCTTTGCCTAGGGTAAGGGATTTTCATGGCATTCGTGCTACAGGATTTGATGGAAGAGGAAATTATAGTTTAGGTGTAACTGAACAGATTATTTTCCCTGAAATCAACATTGATAAGATCAATAGAATCAATGGAATGGATATTACATTCGTGACATCTGCCCCTACTGATAAGGAAGCAAAATCATTATTAACAGAATTAGGATTACCTTTTAAAAAGAACTAGTATGGCTAAAGAATCAATGAAGGCCCGCGAAAGAAAAAGGGCAAAGACAGTTGCTAAATATGCTGAAAAGCGTAAAGCTTTAAAAGAAGCTGGCGACTATGAAGGGCTTCAAAAATTGCCAAAAAATGCTTCTCCGGTTCGTATGCACAATCGTTGCAAACTAACGGGAAGACCTAAAGGGTATATGCGAACATTCGGTGTTTCTAGGGTAACATTCAGGGAAATGGCAAATAAAGGATTGATTCCAGGTGTTAAAAAAGCCAGCTGGTAAATAACTAATATAAACTGGTTTCAGGTCTTGCTTAATTGCAGGAAACCGATACCAAAATTAACAAATATGGTAACAGATACTATAGCAGATTACTTAACAAGAGTTAGAAATGCCAGTTCGGCGGGTCATAGGGTTGTTGAAATCCCTGCATCTAATGTTAAGAAAGAGATAACAAAGATATTATTCGACCAAGGATATATTTTAAGTTACAAGTTCGAGGAAGATAAAGTACAAGGTTCAATAAAGATTGCCCTAAAATATGATAGGGTAACTAAGGATCCAGTTATTAAAAAAATACAACGTATTAGTAAGCCTGGTTTACGTAAGTATGCCAACTCTGGGGATATGCCAAGAGTACTTAACGGTTTAGGTATTGCCATTGTCTCTACTTCTCATGGAGTAATGACCAGTAAGCAAGCGAAAAACGACAATGTTGGTGGCGAGGTTTTGTGTTATGTATATTAATACTATTTAAAGAGTAAAAAAATGTCAAGAATAGGTAATAATCCAATTGCAATCCCAGAAGGCGTGACCGTAGAGGTTAAAGAAAATGAGGTTACCGTAAAGGGGAAATTGGGTGAGTTGACCCAAAATTTTTCCGGCGTGGAAATTAAGATAGAAGATGGCCAGGCATGGGTAACTAGACCTTCAGATTCTAAAGAGCATAAATCGAAACATGGTCTATATAGATCTTTGGTTTTGAATATGGTTGAAGGTGTGTCTAAAGGCTGGACCAAGGAATTGGAGTTGGTAGGTGTAGGTTACCGAGCAAATAATCAGGGTCAAAAATTGGATCTTGCACTTGGTTTTTCGCACAATATCGTATTGAATATAGCACCTGAAGTTAAGATAGAAACTACTTCCGAAAAAGGAAAGAACCCTATCATTAAACTAACCTCTTTTGACAAACAATTAGTAGGGCAAGTTGCAGCAAAAATTCGTTCTTTGCGCAAGCCAGAGCCTTATAAAGGAAAAGGGATCAAGTTCGTAGGAGAACAATTAAGAAGAAAAGCAGGTAAATCAGCTTAATAATTAGTGTCATGGGATTATCAAAGACTCAAAGAAAATTAAGAATCAGAAGGAGAATCAGAAAGGTTTCCTTCGGAACTGCCGAAAGGCCGAGATTATCAGTATTTAGAAGTAATACTGGAATCTATGCCCAGGTGATAGATGACAACAAAGGGACTACTTTGTTTGCAGCTTCTTCTAGAGATAAAGATTTGGTTTCAACCAAAGCCAGTAAGTCAGAAGTTGCCACTTTAGTAGGTAAGGCTATTGCTGAAAAATGCAAAAAAGCCGGTGTTGATAAAGTTGCCTTTGATAGAGGAGGAAACTTATACCACGGTAGGGTTAAATCGCTCGCTGAAGGAGCAAGGGAAGCAGGACTAAAATTTTAATAAATAGTATGTACCAGAAATACAAAAACGTAGAAACTGTTAAGCCAGGAGGTTTAGAGCTAAAAGATAGATTGGTAGGCGTACAAAGGGTAACCAAGGTAACCAAGGGTGGTAGAGCTTTTGGATTCTCGGCTATCGTTGTGGTTGGTGATGAAGCTGGTGTTGTAGGTCACGGTTTGGGTAAATCCAAAGAAGTTGCTACTGCCATTGCGAAGGCTATTGAAGATGCCAAAAAGAACCTTATTCGAATTCCTTTGGATAAACATACATTGCCACATGAGCAAAAAGGTAAGTTTGGTGGTGCCCGTGTTTATATCCAGCCAGCATCCCATGGTACAGGAGTAATTGCTGGTGGTGCTGTTAGAGCGGTATTGGAGGCTGTTGGGGTACATGATGTATTATCCAAATCACAAGGTTCTTCTAACCCACATAATGTTGTTAAAGCTACTTTTGATGCGCTTTTACAATTAAGGGGCGCAAGAACTGTTGCTCAACAAAGAGGGGTTTCTTTGGAAAAAGTTTTTAAAGGATAATTGAATATTATGGCAAAGATTAAAGTAAAACAGTTAAAGAGTGCTATTAAGCGTCCACAGAATCAAAAAAGAACTTTGGAAGCCTTGGGACTGCGTAAGATTGGCCAGATTGTAGAGCATGACGCCACGCCAAATATTCTTGGCATGATAGATAAAGTTAAACACTTAGTTTCCACAGAGGAGGCTTAATATACATATAGTGTAATGAATTTAAGTAATCTAAAACCAGCTGAAGGTTCTGTCAATAGAGATGGGAAAAGAGTTGGAAGAGGCCAAGGGTCAGGAAAAGGTGGAACAGCGACAAGAGGTCATAAGGGTGCCAAGTCTAGATCTGGATACTCTAAGAAAATCGGTTTTGAAGGTGGTCAAATGCCATTGCAAAGACGTGTTCCTAAGTTTGGTTTCACAAACATCAACAGGAAAGAATACCAAGGAATCAATCTTGATAAATTACAGGAATTGGTTGATAAAAAAGTAATTAAAGATGCTGTTACTTTTGAAAACCTTGTTGAAAATGGTTTGGTACGGAAGAACGAGTTGGTTAAGATTTTAGGTGGAGGCGAGTTGAAAGCCTCCTTGAAGGTTTCTGTACATAAATTTACAGCTACTGCGAAGGCTGCGATTGAAGCAGCTGGCGGGGAAGCAATAAATTTATAAGCAAGACAATAAATTACTATGAAGAAATTTTTCGAGACACTATCCAATATTTGGAAGATTGAAGAACTAAGGAACAGAATAATTATCACCTTAGGTCTTCTTTTGGTATACCGTTTTGGTTGTCAAATAGTTCTTCCAGGTATAGATACCACCCAGCTCGCAGAATTGTCCTCTAATACAGATAGTGGTATTCTAGGAATTCTGAACGCATTTACTGGAGGGGCATTTGCCAATGCTTCAATTTTTGCGTTAGGTATTATGCCATATATTTCTGCCTCGATTGTTGTACAGTTAATGGGAATTGCGATTCCGTATTTGCAGAAATTACAGAAAGAAGGGGAGAGTGGTAGAAAAACAATAAACCAGATTACAAGATGGTTGACCATAGGTATTTGTATCGTTCAAGCACCAGCATATCTATTTAGCTTAGGTGCGTTAGGTGTGCCTGATAGTGCATTCGTCTTAGGTAAAGGAATGGATTTTATAATACCTTCCGTGATAATATTGGTTACAGGCTGTGTTTTTGCAATGTGGTTGGGTGAAAAAATCACTGATAAGGGTATTGGTAACGGTATTTCCTTATTGATTATGATTGGTATTATTGCCACTTTACCACAATCATTTGTTCAGGAATTCATTTCTAGGACGGCAAATAATAGTGGTGGATTAATGTTTGTCTTGATTGAAGTTATTCTTTGGTTCTTGGTGATTCTTGCAAGTGTTTTATTGGTGATGGCTACACGTCAGATTCCCGTTCAATACGCCAGAAGAACGGCATCAGGAGGGTATGAGAAAAATGTGATGGGGTCTAGACAATATATTCCACTAAAATTGAATGCTTCTGGGGTAATGCCTATTATATTTGCACAGGCAATAATGTTCGCTCCAGGATTAATAGGTAAGACTTTCAATAGTACGGCAGTCGGACAATGGATGGAGGTTCAATTTCAGGATATTTTTGGATTGGCCTACAACATACTATTTGCACTATTGATTATCATCTTCACATATTTTTATACGGCGATTACTGTGCCTACTAATAAAATGGCTGATGATTTAAAAAGAAGCGGTGGTTTTATTCCAGGTATAAGACCAGGGAAAGAAACAGGTGATTTCTTGGATAAGATTATGTCCTTGATCACATTGCCTGGATCAGTATTTTTAGCACTGTTAGCTGTATTACCGGCAATAGTGGTGAAGTTAATGGATGTTCAAGCAGGTTGGGCTTTGTTTTATGGAGGTACATCATTGTTGATTATGGTCGGTGTTGCCATTGATACGGTTCAGCAAGTAAATGCTTACCTATTGAATAGACATTATGATGGTTTAATGAAATCAGGTAAAAACAGGAAAGTAGCGTAGATTATGGCCAAACAAGCAGCAATAGAACAGGATGGGTCTATTATAGAAGCCCTATCAAATGCAATGTTTCGAGTAGAACTGGAAAATGGTCATGTGGTAACAGCACATATTTCCGGTAAAATGAGAATGCATTATATAAAATTGCTTCCTGGCGATAAGGTTAAATTGGAGATGAGTCCATATGACCTGACCAAAGCAAGAATTACATATAGATATTAAGATAGCAAGATGAAAGTTAGAGCTTCAGTAAAAAAAAGAAGTGCCGATTGCAAAATAGTTCGCAGAAAAGGCAGGTTGTACGTAATCAACAAAAAGAATCCTAGATTTAAACAAAGACAAGGATAATTATGGCAAGAATTGCAGGTATAGACATACCAAAACAGAAGAGAGGAGTTATAGCCCTTACCTATATTTTTGGTATTGGTAGTAGTAGAGCTAAAGAAATTTTGGAAAAGGCACAGGTTAGTGAAGACACCAAAGTTTCTGATTGGAACGATGATGAGATCGGTCGTATTCGTGAGGCTGTAGCTTCATATACCATTGAAGGTGAATTAAGATCAGAGACTCAATTGAACATCAAACGACTAATGGATATTGGTTGTTACAGAGGTATTCGTCATAGAGTTGGTTTACCATTAAGAGGTCAAAGAACCAAAAACAACTCTAGAACCCGAAAAGGAAAAAGAAAAACAGTTGCCAACAAGAAAATGGCAACTAAATAATAAGTAGCATATTATGGCAAAGGCAAGTGCAAAATCGGCAAAGAAACGTAAAGTAATAGTAGATGCTGTTGGAGAAGCCCACGTTACGGCATCTTTCAATAATATTATTATTTCATTGACTAACAAAAAAGGAGATGTTATCTCTTGGTCATCTGCCGGAAAACTAGGTTTTAGAGGGTCAAAAAAGAATACTCCATACGCTGCTCAAGTGGCTGCTGAGGATTGTTCTAAAGTTGCCCATGAAGCAGGACTTAGAAAGGTGAAGGTTTATGTAAAAGGTCCAGGTAATGGTAGGGAATCCGCAATTCGTTCATTACATAATGCCGGTATAGAGGTTACAGAAATCATCGATGTTACACCAATGCCACATAATGGCTGTAGACCTCCAAAAAGAAGAAGAGTTTAATCAATATAAATATTTCATAGGAAGTGTAGTTACGATTATCGAAGGATTAAGCCTTAATTCATGATCACAGTTCCAAATTAAAAGAAGATGGCAAGATACACAGGACCAAAAAGTAAAATCGCACGTAAATTCGGCGAAGCGATTTTCGGAGATGACAAGTCTTTTGAAAAGAAAAATTACCCGCCAGGGCAACACGGAAACGCAAGACGTCGTGGTAAAAAATCTGAATACTCCTTTCAGTTGATGGAAAAGCAAAAAGCAAAATATACTTATGGTATATTGGAAAAGCAATTCAGAAATCTATTTAAGAAAGCGAATAGAAGTAAAGGTGTTACCGGTGAAGTACTTTTACAACTTTGTGAAGCAAGACTTGATAATGTTGTGTATAGAATGGGTATTTCTACAACAAGAAGTGGCGCGAGACAATTAGTGTCTCATAGACATTTAACCGTTAATGGGGAGTTGGTAAACATCCCTTCATATTCTTTAAAACCTGGGGATGTGGTAGGAGTAAGGGAAAAATCAAAGTCATTACAGACAATTCAGGATGCTTTAGCTAATAGCAGTAGTGTTTATGAATGGATTACCTGGAATACTGAAAAGAAAGAAGGAACATTTGTTTCGATTCCGGAAAGAATGCAGATTCCAGAAAATATCAAGGAACAATTAATCGTCGAGTTATACTCAAAATAAAACAACACTGATCCAATTATGGCATTATTTAATTTTCAGAAACCCGATAAAGTAATAATGATCGATTCTTCAGATTTCGAGGGGAAATTTGAATTTCGACCTTTGGAACCTGGTTACGGTTTAACCGTTGGTAACGCATTAAGAAGAGTATTGCTTGCTTCTTTGGAAGGCCATGCTATTACTTCTGTAAGGATTGACAAAGTAGAACATGAGTTCTCTGTAATTCCCGGTGTTGTAGAAGATGTTACCGAGATTATTTTGAACCTTAAACAAGTTCGTTTTAAAAAGCAAATTGAAGATTCTGAAGCTGAAGTTGTTTCTATTTCCGTAAATGGAAAAGATCAATTGACTGCTGGTGATTTTCAATAATTCATTTCAGGATATCAAGATTTGAACCCTGATTTGGTCATTTGCAATATGGAATCCAAGGTTAGTATCAATATGGAAATTGTTATTGATAAAGGTAGGGGATATGTTCCTGCAGAGGAAAACAAAAAATCCAATGCTGCCTTAGGTACAATTGCGATTGATTCCATTTTTACGCCAATTAAGAATGTAAAATATAGTATTGAGAACTTTAGGGTTGAGCAAAAAACCGATTACGAAAAATTGGTTTTCGAGATTGTGACCGATGGTTCAATTCACCCAAAGGATGCATTGACCGAAGGAGCGAAAGTTCTTATTCACCACTTCATGTTGTTTTCTGATGAGCGAATTACACTAGAAGCCGATGAGATTGCCCAAACTGAAACATATGATGAGGAATCATTACATATGCGTCAACTATTGAAAACGAAATTGGTAGACATGGATCTTTCAGTTCGTGCTCTGAACTGTTTAAAGGCTGCAGAAGTTGATACTTTAGGTGATTTGGTTTCATTCAATAAGAATGACCTTATGAAGTTTAGGAACTTCGGAAAGAAATCCTTGACTGAGCTTGAAGAGTTGGTCATCAACAAAGGTCTTAGTTTCGGTATGGATCTTTCAAAATATAAACTAGACAAAGATTAAATAATCATATTTTGCTCTCCTGATGATAACTATCCGGATTTGGTAGCAAGATGATAAAATAGAAGTAATGAGACACGGAAAGAAAGTCAATCATTTAGGGAGAAAAACTGCACATAGAAAGGCAATGTTGGCCAATATGGCATGTTCCTTAATTGAACATAAGCGCATAAATACAACTGTTGCCAAAGCAAAAGCCTTGAAGCAGTTTGTTGAACCCTTGATTACAAAATCAAAAGCGGAAAATAATGAGTCGGCGGAAAAGGGAACACATAATAGACGTATTGTCTTCAAACATTTAAGAGACAAATACGCTGTTACAGCTTTGTTCAGTGAAGTTTCTGAAAAGGTTGGGGATAGACCAGGTGGCTATACAAGAATCATCAAATTAGGAAATCGTCTTGGTGATAACGCCGATATGGCAATGATCGAATTGGTTGATTTCAATGAGATTTACAATGCCGATAAGCCTAAGAAGAAAACTACAACAAGACGTAGTAGAAGAGGCGGAGGTGCGAAAGCGGAAACGCCACCAGTTGCAGTAGCGGAGAATAAAACAGATGATTCAGAAGAATAAAATGTTATTAACTTATAATATTTACAAAAGGATAAGCTTTACAGTTTATCCTTTTTTTATGTTTATTTGTGTAACCATAATTTTAAGATTAGTCTATGAAATATCAAACTAAAAAAAGAGCATTGTTACTGTTGGCAGATGGGACCATTTTTCATGGAAAGGCAGTTGGTGGGAAAGAAGGCACATCTTTTGGTGAAGTCTGCTTCAATACGGGTATGACGGGGTATCAGGAAATTTTTACTGACCCATCCTATTTTGGTCAGCTTATGGTGACAACCAATGCCCATATAGGTAATTATGGCACAAATAAGGATGAAGTTGAATCAGGTTCTGTAAAAATAGCTGGGTTGATCTGCAAAAATTTCAGTTATGACTATTAAAGACCAGATGCGGATATG